>NZ_JAOCGL010000208.1:0-2537 GCF_029842485.1 Stenotrophomonas sp. GD03777 | reverse complement strand
CGTGGCCGGGGTTGCTGCCGGTTCGGCGGGGGCCGCGGTGGTGTTGGTGCTGCCGTCGTCGGCCTTGCAGGCGGCCAGGATCGGCAGCAGCGCTGCGAGGGCGAGGGCGTAACGGATCTTCATGGAAACGTCTCCAGCATCTGGAAAGGTGGGGCCGGCGGCAGGCGCCGGCCAAGGGGAAATGATGACACGCGGCGGCGACAACGCCGTGTCGGTGGTGGGTGTTGGTTCAGCGGCCGCGGGCGGCGCGCGCCTGCGCGATCAGCGCCGAGGCAATGCGCAGCTGGTCGTCGAAGCTGTTGCCGCGCACCAGGTACTGGCCATTGATGATGATGGCCGGGGTGCCCGGAATCTTGGTGCGCTGGGCGAACGCGCGCGCGGCCTCGACCTTCTTCTGCACGGCATCGCCGCGCAGGGCCTGGATGTAGCGGTCCGGGGTCACGCCGTAGGCCTTGTAGAAGGTGGCGAGCTCATCGGCGGAGACGTTCTGCATCGGCAGCGAACCCTGCTCGTGCAGGGCCTTGAACACGGCGGCATGGCTGCGCTTGGCCACGCCGACTTCGTCGGCGGCGTAGTAGGCCAGTGCCCAGGCATCCCAGGCACCGCCGAAGGCCGCCGGGACCGGGGTGAAGCGCACGTCGGCCGGCAGCTTGGCCGCCCAGGCTTCCAGCTGCGGTTCGAAATGGGCGCAGTGCGGGCAGGTGTAGCCGAAGACTTCGACCACCTCGATCTTGCCGGCCAGCGGCTGGAACGGGCCCGGCTGGGCGATGCGCTCGTAGTCTTTGCCCTCGACCAGCGGGGCATTGGCGGGGGTGGCGGCGCAGGCTGCCAGCGGCAGCAGCACCAGCACGGACAACAGCAGGCGGGAAATCAACCTCATCGACACGCATCTCCGTTGAAAAAAGCAACGCCGGCGCAGCCGCCGGCGTGAAGGAAACATACCGCAGCCGTAGGCCGGCGTCGCGGCCCGGGCCGACCAGTGGTGGTCAGGGGGCGGCAGCCGGTTGTGTTGGCGTGGCCGTGGTGGCCACATCGTCGGCCTTGTTGTGCAGGCCCTGCAGGTAGCTCGACAGCGCCTGCACCTCCTGCTCGCTGAGCTTCTGCGCGACCGTGGCCATGATCTGGAAGTGCGCCTTGTCGGTCTCGTTGGTCTGGCCGGCCTGGTACTCCTGCAGGCGGCGCGCGACATAGCTGGCGTGCTGGCCACCGAGATGCGGATAGGCCGGGCCGGGATTGCCGGCACCGCTGGGGCCATGGCAGGCCATGCAGGCCGGCAGGCCACGCTTGGCATCGCCGCCGCGGTACAGCTGCTGGCCGATCTCGTAGAACTTCATGCCCTTGTAGGGGCCGTCGGCGACCGCCGTGTCATCGGCGATGCCGGCGTTGGCCTTCTGCGTGGCGAAGTAGGCGCCGATATCACGCATGTCCTGCGGGGTGAGGTTCTGCACGAACGGCACCATCGCCACCGCCGCGCCGGAACTGCGCTGGCCGTTGGCGATCAGGGCCATCTGCTGGGCCACGTAGCGTTCGCTCTGGCCGGCAATGGACGGGTACATCTCCACCGTGGAATTGCCGTCGGCACCGTGGCAGGCCGCGCAGGCCGTCGCCTTGGTCTGCCCGGCCTTCGCATCGCCCCAGTGGGTCTTGCTGAAATCCACCTCCAGCGAGGCGGTATTGATCGGCCCATTGTCGGGCAGCGGGGTCAACGTGGTCTGCGCGAACGCAGCAGCGGCAACGACTACAGCAGTGGCAAGGGCGGATACGGCAAGAACGCGAGCGTGGCGCATGCTGAAGCTCCGTATGGACCGGGCCGGGCGGTGGCGGCCGGCATCGTCCGGATTATCAACGCCGTTTCCGCGCACGGTCAACGCAGCAGTGCAGCAAAATGCCCGCAAAGGCCGCCGGCACGGGCGCGCGGCGCCGCAACATGCGATCCTAGGCACATGTCATTGCTCATCGAACGCGCCCGTTACCACCTTTCGGCCCATAACGTGCGGCAGCTGCCGCCCGACGAAGGGGCCGAAGTGGCCTTCGCCGGCCGCTCCAACGCCGGCAAGTCCAGTGCGCTCAACGCGCTGACCCGCCAGAACGCCCTGGCGCGTGTCTCCAAGACCCCCGGCCGTACCCAGCAGCTGGTGTTCTTCCAGGTCACCCCGGAGGCGCATCTGGTCGACCTGCCCGGTTACGGCTACGCCAAGGTGCCGCTGGACCTGCAGGCGCACTGGCAGGCCTTCATCGACAAGTACTTCCGCACCCGCGAGGCCCTGAAGGGGCTGGTGGTGGTGATGGACATCCGTCATCCGCTGAAGGACTACGACCGGCAGATGCTGTCCTATGCAGTGCAGCGTGGCCTGCCGGCGCATGCCCTGCTGACCAAGGCCGACAAGCTCAGCCGCAGCCAGCAGATGCAGTCCTTGCAGAAGGTGCGCAAGGAGCTGCAATCGGCCTACGGTGACAGCGTCAGCGTGCAGGTGTTCTCGGGCGAAGACCGTACCGGCGTGGACGAAGCCCGCGCCGTGATCGGCGGCTGGCTGGGG
>NZ_JAOCGL010000207.1:0-2544 GCF_029842485.1 Stenotrophomonas sp. GD03777 | reverse complement strand
TGTGCCGCGGCCGGCGGCGATCAGGCGCTCGGTAACGGTGCGGCTGCGCTGCTGCAGCTGCAGCGAATGCTCGGCCACGTGCAGCTCGTGGTTGGCGTGGCAGATCTCCAGGTAGCTGTCGGCCACCTGCGCGACCACGCTGACCTGGGCCAGGTCACGTGCTGCGGCAACCGACTGTTCGTCGGCTCGCGCCGCTTCGGCGCCGCGCTTGAGCTTGCCGAACAGGTCGAACTGGTAGCTGACCGCGAACTTGCCATCGGCCAGGTTGATCACCGGCAGCTCGTGCTCCTGCAGGAACGATTCGGCCGACAACTGCGCGCGGCTGACGCCGGCCTCGGCCTCGTACTCGAAGCCGCCCGCGTCCAGCGCCTGTTCGTACACGGCGGCAGCGCGGCGCAGGTGCGCATCGGCGGCCTTCAGTTCCACGTTGTCACGCAGTGCCTGGGTGATCAGCCCGTCCAGCACCGGGTCGTTGTACAGCGACCACCAGCGGTCGGGCAGCGCCTGGTTGGCGGCAATCTGCGGGTTCTGCGTATCGATGAAGGCCGCATTGGCCTCCGGGCGCTTGAACGCCGAACCTTCCGGCAGTGCATAGTCCGGGCCGACGGTTTTGCACGCGGCCAGGCTGGCCAGTGCGACGATCAGGCCGAGACGGGGCAGGGCGGCGTTCACAGGCCCGCCTGTGTCGGCGAAGTGCCGGCCTTGCCGTTGTGCGGATGGCGGCCGGTGTCCACGGTCACCGTGGCGGTACGGCCGGCAATCAACTCAACGCCCTTGGGCACTTCGTCGATGGCGATGCGCACCGGGATGCGCTGCGCCAGCCGCACCCAGTCGAAGGCCGGGGTCACGTTCGGCAGCAGGGTGCTGCCGTTGCTGCGGTAGCGGTCCTCGATACCGGCGGCAATGCTCTCGACATGGCCGTGCAGCGGTGCCGATTCGCCCATCAGGCGGATGTCCACGCGCTGCCCCGGCGCCACGCCGCGCAGTCGGGTTTCCTCGAAATAGCCATCAATGCGGAACGAGCCGGTATCCAGCAACGCCAGCACCGGCTTGCCGGCCACCACGTAGTCGCCCACGCGCATCGTGCGGTCGTTGACGCGGCCATCGGCCGGCGCGCGCACCTCGGTGCGGCCCAGGTTGAGCTCGGCCAGGTCGACCGCGGCCTGTGCGGTGGCCAGCGCCGCCTGTGCAGCCTGCAGCTTGGCGCGGCGCACTTCGGCATCCTCGGCGGCGACCAGGTCCTGCAGGCTGCGGTCGCGGCCGATCTCGCGGCGCAGCTGTGCCACCGAGGCCTGGCGCTCGGCCAGGCTGGCCTTGGCCTGCTCCAGCGCGATGCGGTAGCGGGCGCGATCGACGACGAACAGCAGGTCGCCCTTCTTCACCGCCTGGTTGTCGGCCACGTTCACCGTTTCCACCAGCCCGGACACGTCCGGCGCCACCTGCACCACGTCGGCGCCGACGTGGGCGTCGCGGGTCCAGGGTTCATCCATGTAGTAGACCCACAGCTGGCGCAGCACCAGCAGGGCGACGATCACGGCTGCGCTGGTGAGCAGCACCGGCAGGGTCTTCTTCACGATCTTGTTCACGATTGCATCCAACGCAGGAGGTGGAACAGCAGGCCAAGCACGATCCCGTACAGCGCTAGGTTGAACAGCGCCGGGTGCCATACATGGCGGTAGGCGCCGGCACGCTGCAGCAGCGCGTGCAGGCCGCTGTTGACCAGATAGGCCAACACCATCAACCCAAGCAGGGTCGGGACGAACACTCCGTGGAGACTGAATTCACCGGGCATCGGTAGGGGGCGGGGACGAGGTGGGGGAGGGGAGGGACAACGAAACAACAGCAACGGGCAAAAGCCGCTGGCGTGTGCACGGCAGCGGCGGTGTTCGGGGGCAGCGCTCTTACGTGATGCGGTCGGCGGCCTCGGCCAGCAGGCGCCATGCCTTCAGCACGGCGTGCAGTTCATCCATGGAAAGCTCGCCGAACACGTCCTGGCGCAGGCCGATCAACTGATCTTCCAGTTCGCTGACCAGCGCATGGCCCTCGTCGGTCAGCCACAACAGATTGGCGCGGCGGTCGCTGGCGTCGCTCTCGCGGCGGACCAGGCCACTGGCACACAGCTTGTCCAGCAGGCGTACCAGCGAAGGCCCTTCCATGCCCAGCTGCTGGGCCAGCGCCACCTGGCGGATGCCACCGCCGGAGCGGCCGATCATCAGCAACGGCATGGTGCAGGCGGTGGAGATGCCGTAGCTGCCGAGCCGGCTGTCGGCAAGGCGCTGCCACTGCCGCCCTGCATAAAGCAGGCCGGAGCTGAGCTGCATCTGCAGCACGGTGCGCTCGTCGAGGGGTCGGTCCATAAGAGATAGATAGGATACTACTAATTTCATTCCTATCAATAGGTTTTTCTGAATGGGTGGGGTGTTAGGAAAGCGTTGCGCCTGCCTGGTGTCGGGTGGGGCAGCGGGCGCCGGACGGTGCAGGACACGCCGTGAACCCCCCTCCAGGGTCCGGCCCAGCCGCTGGCGGCTGTGCGTTCGGGCGCTT
>NZ_JAOCGL010000206.1:0-2564 GCF_029842485.1 Stenotrophomonas sp. GD03777 | reverse complement strand
ATGCCGGTGGCCCGCCGCCAGGCGACTTCCGCACTTTCGAGCGCGACGACTGGATCGCCGCGCTCGACGCCAACATGCTGGCGCCGATCGCGCTGATCCGCGCCACCGTGGACGCGATGATTGCGCGTGGCTTCGGCCGAATCGTCAACATCACCTCGTCGGCGGTGAAAGCGCCGATCGACATCCTGGCGCTGTCCAACGGTGCACGCAGCGGCCTGACCGGTTTCGTCGCCGGCCTGTCGCGCCGCACCGTCGCGCACAACGTCACGATCAACAACCTGCTGCCCGGCCAGTTCGACACCGACCGCCTGCGCGCCAACTTCGCCCACACTGCGGGCAAGGACGGCGATGCCGGCGAAGTGGCCGAACGCCGCCGCCAGCAGATTCCCGCCGGCCGCTTCGGCACGGCGGACGAGTTCGGCGCCGCCTGCGCCTTCCTGTGCAGCGCACACACCGGTTACCTCACCGGGCAGAACCTGCTGATCGACGGCGGCGCCTACCCCGGTACGTTCTAAGAGACTTTCGCAATGCCGTCCCACTTCGATGCCCGCCATGTCCGCCGCGCATTCGCGCGTGCCGCCACCAGTTACGACGCTGCCGCCGCCCTGCAGCGCGAGGTGCAGTCGCGGCTGATCGAATCGTTGGACTACCTGGAGGCACGCAAGCCCGAGGTGGTGCTGGACATCGGCGCGGGTACCGGACACGCCAGCGCGTTGATGAAGAAGCGTTGGCCGAAGGCGCAGGTGATCGCGCTGGATGTGGCACTGCCGATGCTGGACCAGGCCAAGCGCCAGGCCGGCTGGTGGAAGCCGTTCCAACGCCTGTGCGGCGACGCCGCCGCGCTGCCGCTGGCCGACAACAGCGTGGACGTGATCTTCAGCAACCTGTGCCTGCAGTGGGTGGACGACCTGCCGGCGGTGTTCGCAGGCTTCCGTCGCGTGCTCAAGCCCGGTGGCCTGCTGCTGTGTTCCACCTTCGGCCCGGAAACCCTGATCGAACTCAACGAGGCCTTCGCGGCCGCCGATGACCGCCCGCACGTGAGCCGCTTCGCGCAGATCGCCCAGTTCGGCGATGCGCTGATGATGGCCGGCTTCCGCGACCCGGTGCTGGACCGCGATCTGTTCACCCTGACCTACGACGACCTGCCCTCGTTGATGCGCGAGCTGCGCGCGATGGGCGCGACCAATGCACGGGTGGATCGCCGCCACACGCTGACCGGGCGTGGCCGTTTCGCTGCGGCGGCAGCGGCGTATGAACCGATGCGGCGCGCCGACGGCAAGCTGCCCAGCAGCTGGGAAGTGATCTATGCCCATGCCTGGGCACCGGACCCGGGCGCACCGATCCGCGAAGGCGGGCGTGACGTGGCCTCAGTGCCGGTTTCGGCGATTCCGATCCGGCGCAAGCAGACCTGATCGTCTGATAGTGCCGGCCGCTGGTCGGCAACCTCACGATTCCATGGTGGGCATCTGCCGGCCAGCGGCCGGCACTACCAGATGCGACGCCATACGCGAATCGCTCTGGTGGGTGCCGACCTTGGTCGGCACAGTGCCGGCAACCTCACGATTCCATGGTGGGCATCTGCCGGCCAGCGGCCGGCACTACCGCATGGCACCCGCCCAAATCAGGTTTCCGCCTCAGGTGTTGGCCGGCGAACTCAGCGGCGGCCGCACCAGGTCGCGGTGGAAGAAATAGATTTCCTGCACCAGGAAGCGCCAGCTGGTGTGGAAGCTGCGGAAGCGCGTGCTGGGCGTGGACGAGGCCAGTGCATCGATGCCCAGCGCCTTGCTCAGGCGCAGCGCGCGCGCCATGTGCAGCGGGTCGCTGACGATGATCACCCGGTGCAGGTTGCGCTGGTCCATCAGCCGCTTGGCTTCCACCAGGTTCTGCACGGTGTTGCGCGAGGCAGTCTCGATCAGGATCGCATCGTCCGGCACGCCGTGCTTGAGCGCATAGCGCCGCGCCACCTGTGACTCGGAAAAGCGCGCGCCGGTACCACCATAGCCGCCGGTAAAGATCAGCAGCGGCGCGAACTGGGCCTCATAGAGATCCAGCCCATGACGGATGCGTTCTTCGAATACCGGCGACGGCTTGGCGTCATAGGCCGCCGCACCGAGCACGATGATGGCGTCGGCCTTGGCCGCCTGGTCACGCTCGCCGACCCAGACGATCCAGGCAGTCACGCCCAGCAGCCAGATCACCAGCAGGACAAACAACCGCCACAGCCAGCCCAGCAGGCCAGTGCGATGCCGGTGCCGGTCGCGGCTCACGGCGCGCCCCAGCGCAGTGCGGGCAGGTCGACGTTGCCGCCGGACAGCACCAGGCCCACGCGCAGGCCGGCAAAACGCTGAGGCTGCGCCAGCACCGCGGCGAGCACGGTCGCCGATGACGGCTCGACCACCTGCTTGAGGACCTCCCACAGCAAGCGCATCGCCGCCATCGTCGCCGCGTCATCGACCACGATCACCTCGGCGTTGGCCGCACGCAGCAGCTCGAAGTTGGGCGCGCCGATCAGGGTGCGCAGACCGTCGCAGATCGTGTCTGGGGTGAACGGCCCCTGGCGCTCG
>NZ_JAOCGL010000205.1:0-2920 GCF_029842485.1 Stenotrophomonas sp. GD03777 | reverse complement strand
AAGCCCACACCGCCGCGCCATCCCACGGATACCCCGCTGTTGCGGTTGCTTCGGCGGTTGCTGTTGCTTGTGCTCTGGCCTCTGCGGGTGCCGGGCGCCGCCCGGCTGACGTCCGCCACTTGCGGTGGCAGCGACGGCCCACTAGCCTTCGGCCGTCGTTCACCACCCAAGGACCGCCCGTGAAACACCGTCATCTCCTGCTGGCCTCGGCAATCGCCGCCGCCACGCTGGCCCTGGCCGCCTGCAAGAAGGAAGCTGCCCCAGGCACCGATACCGCCAGCAGCAGCGCTCCGGCCGGTGAAACCGCCGACCAGTTCGTGGCCCGCATCAATGCCGAATTCAAGGCCGCTTACCCGGAGATGACCTCGGCGCAGTGGCTGTCCTCCACCTACATCAACGGTGATTCGGAACGCATTGCGGCCAAAGCCAACGAGCGTTCGCTCACCCAGCTCAACAGCTGGATCGAACAGGCCGCCAAGTTCGACGGCAAGCCGATGAGCGAGGACAGCAAGCGCGCGATCCACCTGCTGAAGCTGATGTCGTCGATGCCGGCGCCGCGCGACCCGGCCAAGCTGGCCGAGCTGACCCAGATCGCCACCCGCATGGAAGGCAGCTACGGTGCCGGCAAGTACTGCACCGATGCCAATGATCCGAACTCCTGCCGCCAGCTGGGCGAGCTGGAACAGGTGCTGGCGCGCAGCCGCGACTATGACAAGCAGCTCGACGCCTGGCAGGGCTGGCACAGCACCACCAAGAGCATGCGCGGCGACTACCAGAAGTTCGTCGGCCTGGTGAACGAAGGCGCCAAGGGCATGGGCTTTGCCGACGCCGGCCAGATGTGGCGCAGCGGCTACGACATGCCGCCGGAGCAGATCGGCCCGGAAACCGATCGCCTGTGGGAACAGGTCAAGCCGATGTACGAGCAGCTGCACTGCTACGCACGCGGCAAGCTGGACAAGACCTACGGCAAGGACAAGGCCGAAGTGGGCAACGGCCTGATCGCCGCGCACCTGCTCGGCAACATGTGGCAGCAGGACTGGTCGAACCTGTGGGACCAGCTGGAACCCTACCCCGGCGCCGGCAGCCTGGACATCACCGCGGCACTGGAAAAGCAGTACCAGACCAACCTGAGCGCGGCGCTGGCCAAGGCCGGCAAGGACGCCAACGTGGCCGCCCAGTACAAGGCGCAGCGTGAGGCCGAACTGCGTACCGCCAAGCAGATGACCGAGCGCGCGCAGGACTTCTACGTGTCGCTGGGCATGCCGTCGCTGCCTCAGTCCTATTGGGAAAAGACCCAGTTCATCAAGCCTGACGACCGCGACGTGGTCTGCCACGCCAGCGCCTGGGACATGAACATGGAAGGCGATGTGCGCACCAAGATGTGCATCAAGCCGAACGAAGAGAACTTCACCACCATCTACCACGAGCTGGGCCACATCTATTACGACCTGGCCTACAACCCGCTGCCGCCGCTGTTCCAGGGCGGTGCCAACGATGGCTTCCATGAGGCGATCGGCGACACCATCGTGCTGGCGATGACGCCCAAGTACCTCAGCTCGATCGGCCTGGTCGATGCACCGACCGAGAGCCGCGAAGCGGTCATCAACAACCAGATGCGCATGGCGCTGTCGGGCGTGTCGTTCCTGCCGTTCGGGCTGATGATCGACCGCTGGCGCTGGGGCGTGTTCGATGGTTCGATCACCGCCGACAACTACAACAAGGCGTGGTGGGACCTGAAGGCCAAGTACCAGGGCGTGGCCCCGGCCAGCCCCCGTGGCGAGGAATTCTTCGATCCGGGCGCGAAGTACCACGTGCCGGGCAACACCCCCTACACCCGCTACTTCCTGGCCCGCATCCTGCAGTTCCAGTTCTACAAGGGCCTGTGCGATGCAGCCGGCTACAAGGGCCCGCTGCACGAGTGCACCTTCTACGGCAACAAGGAAGCCGGCCAGAAATACTGGGCGATGCTGAGCAAGGGTGCCAGCCAGCCGTGGCAGGCCACGCTGAAGGAGCTGACCGGCACCGACAAGCTCGATGCCGGCCCGATGATCGAGTACTTCACTCCGGTCAACGAGTGGCTGAAGCAGCAGAACGAAGGCCAGATGTGTGGCTGGCAGGCCAACGCCGCCCCGGCGGCGAAATGAGAAAAGGGGCGGGTCCGCAAGGATCCGCCCCTTTCTGTAGCGCCGGCCGCTGGCCGGCAGCTACGCGATGAAGACCCAGCGGCCGGTTTTTCCGGAATGCCTGTCAGCTGTCCTTCTTCGCCGCCATCGCCGCGGCCAGTTCCGCCTTGAATTCCTCGAAGGTCTGGCCCTTCTCTTTCGCTTCGGCGTGCGCGGCATCGCGCAGCGCATCGGAGTACATCAGGCGCACCGGCGTGCCGTTGCGCTCGTGCAGTTCACCGGCCTGCATGATCAGCGCCAGTACCTGTGCGGCGGAGTCACTGTGGCCGGCGATACGGCCGTCCATGCCCAGCACCCATTCGCCGTCGCGGCGCACGACACCGGCCAGCAGGGTGCGCTGCGCGTCGCGCAGTTCGGCATGCGGCTCCACCGGCGAGGCCTTGGCAGCGGCCTTGTTGGCGGCCTGCTTTTCCTGGCGACGGCGCTGGTCGCGGCGGGTCTTGGAGCTGGTGGACATGGCGCAATACCGCTGCGAGGGGGGGCGCAAGGATAGCGCACCCCACCCGCCACGCCGCTTCACAGCCCCTCAATCCAGCACTTTGCCGTGCCGCCAGTAGCCCATGAAGGTGATCGCGCGGCGGTCCAGCCCGCAGTCGCGGACCAGATGGCGACGGATCGCCATCACCGCCCCCGCCTCGCCTGCCACCCAGGCATACAGCGGCCCGGCCACGCTGGCATCGGCCTGTTCCCAGAGGATCTGCGCGTCAACGTCGATCTCTTCCAGTTCGTCGCCAGCG
>NZ_JAOCGL010000204.1:0-2961 GCF_029842485.1 Stenotrophomonas sp. GD03777 | reverse complement strand
TTTATCAGGCTAAGCCCGCGTCCCGACGCGGGTTTTTTTCATGTTACCCTTCGGGCCATCAGCGGCCCGATTCCATTGGAGACATCCCATGGCGCTGGAGCGCACCCTTTCGATCATCAAGCCGGACGCCGTTGCCAAGAACGTCATCGGCGAAATCTACGCCCGCTTCGAGAAGGCCGGCCTGAAGGTCGTGGCCGCCAAGTACAAGCAGCTGTCCCGTCGTGAAGCCGAAGGCTTCTACGCCGTGCACCGCGAGCGTCCGTTCTTCAACGCGCTGGTCGAGTTCATGATCTCCGGCCCGGTGATGATCCAGGCCCTGGAAGGCGAGAACGCCGTTCTGGCCCACCGCGACCTGCTGGGCGCCACCAACCCGAAGGAAGCCGCGCCGGGCACCATCCGCGCCGACTTCGCCGAATCCATCGATGCCAACGCCGCCCACGGCTCGGACTCGGTCGAGAATGCCGCGATTGAGATCGCCTACTTCTTCGCCGCCACCGAAGTCGTCTCGCGCTGAGAGTAATGCCGTGAACGAGGTCGTACAGTCCCCCGCCATCCAGCCGCTGCCGAAGTCGGCACCCACGGCTGGCAAGCAGAACCTGCTCGACCTTGATCGCGCGGGCCTGGAGAAGTTTTTCGTCGAGGTTCTCGGCGAAAAGAAGTTCCGTGCCCATCAGGTGATGAAGTGGATCCACCATCGCTACGTCACCGATTTCGATGAAATGACCGACCTCGGCAAGGTCCTGCGCGCCAAGCTGCAGGCCCATGCCGAGGTGCTGGTTCCCAACATCGTGTTCGACAAGCCCTCCGCCGACGGTACCCACAAGTGGCTGCTGGCGATGGGCGTGGATGGCAAGAACGCCATCGAGACCGTGTACATCCCGGACAAGACCCGCGGCACGCTGTGCGTGTCCTCGCAGGTCGGTTGCGGCCTGAACTGCACGTTCTGCTCCACCGCTACCCAGGGCTTCAACCGCAACCTGACCACCGCCGAGATCATCGGCCAGGTGTGGGTTGCCGCACGCCACCTGGGCAACGTGCCGCACCAGATGCGCCGCCTCACCAACGTGGTGATGATGGGCATGGGCGAGCCGCTGATGAATTTCGACAACGTCGTGCGCGCCATGAGCGTGATGCGCGACGACCTGGGCTACGGCCTGGCCAACAAGCGCGTGACCCTGTCGACCTCTGGCCTGGTGCCGCAGATCGACCGCCTGTCTGCCGAAAGCGACGTGTCGCTGGCGGTGTCGCTGCATGCGCCGAACGACGCGCTGCGCGAGACGCTGGTGCCGCTCAACAAGAAGTACCCGATCGCCGAGCTGATGGCCTCGTGCGCACGCTACCTGCGCGCCAACAAGCGCCGCGAGTCGGTCACCTTTGAATACACCCTGATGAAGGGCATCAACGACAAGCCCGAGCATGCCCGCGAGCTGGCCCGCCTGATGCGCCAGTTCGACAACGCGGTGCAGGCCAAGGATTCGGGCAAGGTCAACCTGATCCCGTTCAACCCGTTCCCGGGCACCCGCTACGAGCGTTCGGAAGAAGCGCACATCCGTGCCTTCCAGAAGATCCTGCTCGACAGCAACGTGCTGACCATGGTCCGCCGCACCCGTGGCGACGACATCGACGCCGCCTGTGGCCAGCTCAAGGGCCAGGTGATGGACCGCACCCGCCGCCAGGCGGAGTTCAACAAGACGCTGCAGGCGGGGAAGGGGAGCGATGCCGCGGCCTGACCGCCTCTGGCTGGTTCTGTTCGCAGGCGGGCTGGCCGTTGCGGTCGGCGGCTGCAAATCCCATCCCAAGGCCAAGCTTGGGCCGAGCCAGGCGCCGGTCTATTCGGTGGCTGACCCGGAAAGCGTGCGGCGCGAAGTGCGCTGGCGCGACCTGTTGACCCTGGCGACCCGTGACATGCAGGTCGGCAATCTCGACGCCGCCGAGCGCAAGGTGCGCGAAGCGCTGAAGCTGGCGCCCGAGGCGCCCGATGCGCTGGTGCTGCAGGCCGGCATCGATGACCGTCGTGGCCGCACCCGCCAGGCGGGCGAGAATTTCCGCAAGGCCGCCGAGCTGGCGCCGCAGCGCGGGGACGTGCTCAACAACTACGGTGCCTGGTTGTGCCAGCAGGGCCAGTCGGCCGAATCGCTGGTCTGGTTCGACCGGGCGCTGCAGGCGCCGGGCTATGCCACCCCGGGCGAAGCGCAGGCCAATGCCGGCAGCTGCGCACTGGACGCTGGGCAGCTCGAACGTGCCGAGCGCGACCTGCGCGCGGCACTCGTCGCGGCGCCGGCCAACCCGGTTGCGCTGGAGTCGATGGCCCAGCTGAGCTTCCGCCAGGGCCGCTACATGGAGGCCCGGGCGTTCGCCGAACGTAGGATTGCGGCTGCACCCGCAACGCGTTCCGTGTTACAACTTGCGTCTCAAATCGAAGTGAAGCTGGGCGATCGGGCGGCATCTGATCGTTATCTGCAGCGGATTCGACAGGAATTTCCGCAGGAAGCGGGCTCCTAACTCCAGGGTTGATGCATTGTGATTGATGACCAGACTGTGAGCGCTCTCGAGACTGCGGCCGGCTGCGGCACCCGCCTGCGCCAGGCCCGTGAAGCGGCCGGACTGACCCTCGAAGATGTCGGCTCGCGCCTGCGCATGCCGGTCCAGGTGGTCAAGTCGCTGGAAGAGGAACAATGGCAGAAGCTGGGGGCGCCGGTGTTCGTGCGCGGCCAGCTGCGCAGCTATGCACGCCTGCTCGACGTGGACGTGGGCGAGCTGCTGGAACAGGCCCAGGTCGGCCCGGTGGTTCCGCCCACCCTGGTCAGCCATACCCATACCCCCCGTGCGCGCCGCATTGCCGAGAATCTCGGTCGGCGCGTGCTGTATGTCGGCATCACCGCCGTGCTGGCGGTGCCGGTGTGGTTCGCCACCCGTGGCCACTTCGACGGCAGCGCGACCCCGTCGCCGAGCACCGCCTCG
>NZ_JAOCGL010000203.1:0-2971 GCF_029842485.1 Stenotrophomonas sp. GD03777 | reverse complement strand
GCGACACCGCCCCGCCAACCCACGGAATGCCGCTTTGGCTGTTGCTGTTGCCGGCCAGCGGCCGGCACTACCGCGGGTGCAGGGCCGCAGGCCCTGCCGAACCATCCTCACTCCGCGACGTGCTCGACCTGCCGCGGTTCGGGCTTGGTGTCAGGCAGCTGCCAGAAGATCATCGTCGAGGTCAGGGTGATCGCGCCCACGCACAGGAATGTGGCATGCAGCGCGGCGGTCGCGCTGTTGCTGTCCAGGTGATTGCCGAACGCGGCCAGCAGGCTGCCGGCCGCCGCAGCGCCGAAACCGGCGGCCAGCATCATCACCATCGACAGCAGGCTGTTGCCGGAACTGGCGAATTCGCGGTCAAGGTCGCGCAGCGTCACGGTGTTCATCACGGTGAACTGCAGTGAATTGACCGCGCCGAAGAACGCAAGCTGCACCAGGCGCCAGGCCAGGTGCTGGCCAGGTGTCATCAGGATGAAGCTGGCCATTGCCAGCCCCACCAGCACGGTGTTGGTCATCAGCACGCGGCGGTAGCCGTAACGTTCGACCAGCTTCACTGCCAGTTTCTTCGACACCATGCCGGCGGCCGCTACGGGCACCATCATCAGGCCGGCGTTCATCGGGCCGAGGCCGAGGCCGACCTGCAGCAGCAGCGGGATCAGCATCGGCATGGCACTGCTGCCGATGCGTGAGAACAGGTTGCCGAGGATGCCGATGCGGTAGCTGGGTACGCGGAACAGGGCCAGCGAGAACAAGGGTGCGGTGGAATTGGCGGCATGCAGCCAGTAGCCCACCAGCGCAGCCAGGCCCGCGACCGTCATCAGCATCACCAGCGCGTGTGGGGTGCCGAGTCCGGAGATGCCGTCCAAGGCCAGCGACAGCACCACCATCGCAAAGGCCAGCATGATGTAGCCGCGCAGGTCGAAACGGGTGCGATGGCTGGCGTAATGGTCGGGCATGATCTTCATCGCGGCGATGAAACCGATCACGCCGATCGGCAGGTTGATCAGGAACACCCAGTGCCATGAGGCGATCTCGACCAGCCAGCCGCCCAGCGTCGGGCCGATCAGCGGGCCGACCAGCGCGGGGATGGCGATGAAGCTCATCGCGCGCAGGAAATCCTCGCGCGGCACCGAGCGCATCACCGCCAGCCGACCGACCGGCAGCAGCATCGCACCGCCGATGCCCTGCAGCACGCGCGCGCCGACCAGCTGGTGCAGGTGCTGGGCCAACGCGCAGGCCAGCGAGCCGAGGGTGAACAGGATGATCGCCACCAGGAAGGTGCGCCGGGTGCCATAGCGGTCGGCGATCCAGCCCGAGGCGGGAATGAAGGTGGCGACCGCCAGCGCATAGCTGAACACCACCGACTGCATCTGCAGCGGGCTCTCGCCCAGGCTGGCCGCCATCGCTGGCAGCGCCGTGTTGACGATGGTCGAGTCCAGCATCTGCATGAAGATCGCCAGGGACACCAGCCACAGCAGGGGACGCTGGCGGTTGTAGGTCGATGGCGATGTGGACATGGGGTGTGGCCGGTGCAGCGTGGGGGCCGCCATGATCGCGCACTGCGGGTCACGGCGCGATCAACATCGCGCCGTGATGGCATGCGGAATGCTCAGCGTTGGCTGTGCGCGTGCACCGCGTCGACCAGGACCTGCACATGCGCCGGGTCCATGTCCGGCGACATGCCGTGGCCGAGGTTGAACACATGGCCTTCGCGCGAGCCGCCGTTGCCGGCGGCATAGGTGTCGAGCACGCGCGCTGCGGCCGTGGCGATCGCATCCGGCGAGGCGTACAGCGTGGTCGGGTCGAGGTTGCCCTGCAGCGCGACGCGACCACCGGTGCGGCGCATTGCTTCGTCCAGGTCCAGCGTCCAGTCCAGGCCAAGTGCATCGGCGCCGGTCTGCGACAGTGCTTCCAGGTGCAGGCCGGTGCCCTTGCCGAACAGGATCAGCGGCGTGCGCTCGCTGCCTTCGCCGCGATCCAGGCCCTGTGCAATCCGCTGCAGGTAACGCAGCGAGAACTCGCGGTACATCGCCGGGGACAGCACGCCACCCCAGGTGTCGAACACCTGCAGCGCCTGCGCACCGGCCGCGCGTTGCGCACCGAGGTAGGCGATCACCGCTTCGGTGGTGACCTCCAGCAGGCGGTGCAGCGCCTGCGGATGGTTCAGCGCCATCGCCTTGATGCGTGCGAAATCCTTGCTGCCGCCGCCTTCCACCATGTAGCAGGCCAGCGTCCAGGGGCTGCCGGAGAAGCCGATCAGCGGCACCTGGCCGTCCAGCTCGCGGCGGATCAGGCGTACTGCATCCATCACGTAGCCCAGGTCCTGCTCCATGTCCGGCACCGCCAGCTTGGCGATGGCCGCGTCATCACGCACCGGATGGCGGAACTTCGGGCCTTCGCCTTCGACGAAGTACAGCTCCAGGCCCATCGCATCGGGAATGGTGAGGATGTCCGAGAACAGGATGGCTGCGTCCAGGGGGAACCGGCGCAGCGGCTGCAGGGTGACTTCGCAGGCGATCTCCGGGGTCTTGGCCATGGCCAGGAAGCTACCGGCCTTGGCCCGGGTCGCGCGGTATTCCGGCAGGTAGCGGCCGGCCTGGCGCATCAGCCAGACGGGGGTGCAGTCCACCGGTTCGCGGCGCAGGGCGCGCAGCAGGCGATCGTTGCGGAGAGGGCTGGTCACGATGGGCATTCCTTGGACGGGAGGAGCAGCGGCGTCAGTCGCCGTGCGAAAGGATCTGGAAGCCGCGATGCAGTTCGGCATCGCGGGCCTTCTCGAAGGCGTGGCGGGCGTCGTCGGCCTGCAGGAACAGCTCGCGCCGCAGCTGCGAGCGGCTGCCGACGCGGCCGCTCTCGCGCAGCAGCTCCCAGCCGCCGAACAGGTCCGGCTGCAGGCTCAGGCGCAGGAAACGCGGTGCCTGCGCACCGGCGTCGGGATGTTGCAGGTAGACGTGCATGGCACCGATTGTAG
>NZ_JAOCGL010000202.1:0-2974 GCF_029842485.1 Stenotrophomonas sp. GD03777 | reverse complement strand
CACGAAACCGCACAGGACTGGGCACAGCGGGTTCACCGGCAGCGACCCGACCCGACCCTGCTCGCGCTCAGCCAGCGTTTCGCCGACGCGCGCTACGCTGGAACTTGCACCGACCTCGCTTCATTATTGCGGGACCTGCGCAGGCATCGCCCGACTTCCGGAGCCTCCCCATGAACACCAAGTTCCTCCTCACCGCTGTGGCCACGCTGGCCCTGTCGGCCTGCGCCACGGCCCCCAAGCCGCTGCAGGGACAGTTCAGCCTGGTTTCCCCGCGCGACTCGGTCGCCACCCAGCAGGTCGGTACGCCGGTCCGATGGGGCGGCCGCATCATCGAGACCAAGCCCGGCCAGGGCGAGACCTGCTTCCAGATGATCTCGCGCCCGCTCAACGCCAGTGGCCGCCCGAACACCACCTCGTCCGACGCCAGCGACGGCCGCTTCATTGCCTGCCGCGCCGGTTTCTACGACCCGGCCGTGTTTGAAGCCGGGCGTGACGTGACCTTCATCGGCAAGATCTACGGCTACCAGAACACCCGCATCGGGGACTACGACTACCGCCTGCCGAAGCTGTCGGCCGATGTGATCTACCTGTGGCCGGAACAGCGCCAGGTCGATGTGGTGCCCTACCCCTATGGCCCGTGGGGCCCGGGTCCGTGGGGCCCGTACTGGGGTGGCTACGGCCGTTGGGGCTGGTGGTGATCGCCACCCAGCCCGCATGATCGGAAAAGGCCGCCTTCGGGCGGCCTTTTTCATCCACACATGCGTGGACAGGGCTTCAACGCCCCGGCGTACCGAAATGCCCCAGCGGCGCGCCGGCCAGCAGGTGCATGTGGATGTGGAACACGGTCTGCCCGGCGTGCTCGCGGCAGTTCATCACGATGCGGTAGCCGTCCTGCGCGAAACCCTCGCGGCGCGCGTATTCGGCAGCGGCCAGGGCCAGCTTGCCGACCAGGTGCGCCTGCGACGGCTGCAGGTCGTCCAGGGTCGGGATGATCTCGTTCTTCGGAATGAACAGTACGTGCACCGGCGCCTGCGGTGCGATGTCCTTGAAGCCCAGCACCTCGTCGTCCTCATAGACGATGGTGGCCGGGATCTCGCGACGGATGATCTTGCTGAAGAGGGTTTCGTTGCTCATGGTCGGCCTCGGCGGGAGTGTCTTCCGCATTGTAGGCCGGCCGCGCCGGGCGATGCCCGGGTGGTGCTCAATCACGGAATTCGCTGCGCGTCCCGAACGCGTGCGACAGCGTGCCGCGGTCAACGTATTCAAGCTCGCCGCCAAGCGGCAGGCCCTGTGCCAGCCGGCTGGGCTGCACCTTGCGCGCGCGCGCCAGCTGCGCAAGGTAATGCGCGGTGGCTTCGCCTTCGACGGTGGCACTGGTGGCGATGATCAGCTCCTGTACCTCACCTTCGGCCAGCCGCTGCTCCAGCTGCTCCAGGCCCAGCTCGCGCGGGCCGACGCCATCAAGCGGCGACAGCCGGCCCTGCAGCACGAAGTAGACACCGCGAAAACCCGTCGCGTTCTCGATCGCGAGACGATCGGCCGGCGATTCGACCACGCACAGCTGGCTGCGCTCGCGGCTGCTGTTGGCACAGGTCGGGCACAGCTCGGTTTCGCTGAAGTCGCGGCACTGCGCGCAGTGGCCGATACGCTCCACCGCCAAGGCCAGCGTTTCGGCCAGGCGCTGGCCGCCTTCGCGCTCGCGCTCGAGCAGGTGGTAGGCCATGCGCTGCGCCGTCTTCTGGCCTACGCCAGGCAGCACCCGCAGTGCGTCGATCAATTGTTCAAGCAGGGGTGCGGACACGGCGGCATGCTTTGATGGCGCCGAGCGAGCTCGACGGCTACAGATTCTGTGGCACCCGCTTGCACGGATGCCACGCTGGCAATCAGAACGGCAGCTTCATGCCCGGCGGCAGCTGCATGCCGGCGGTGGCCGAACCCATCTTCGACTTCGACTCGGCATCGATCTTGTTCGAGGCATCGTTGAAGGCGGCGGCGATCAGGTCTTCCAGCATCTCCGGGTCGCTGGTCAGCGACGGGTCGATGCGCACCTTGCGGCATTCCTTGGCGCCGGTCAGGGTCACGCTGACCATGCCGCCGCCGGCACTGCCGGTCACTTCGATCCTGGCGATTTCTTCCTGGGCCTTCTGCAGGTTTTCCTGCATCTTCTGGGCCTGCTGCATCAGTTGGGCGATATTGCCGCGCATAGTGTCTTACTCGTCAAAAGAACGGATGGAATCGGAAACAACCCGGGCACCGTGCTGTTGGATCAGCACCTGCACTTCCGGGTCGTCCATGAAAACGGCCTCTGCCACCTGCTGCCGCTCGCCACGCTGGCGGTCGGCACGCTGATGCAGGGTCTCGGCCGGAACGTGTTCGGTTTCCACGGTCTCGACCACGATCTTCGGCGCCTGGCCCAGGGCCTTCTCCAGCATCTCGCCCAGGGCAGCCAGCGCGCGCTCCGAGCGCAGGTACTCAAATCCGGGCGAAAGGCCCAGTTTCAAGGTCCCGTGCTGGCAGCTGATGAAGGCGGCGTTGGCAGCCAGCTGCCGCGAGGGGCCGCTGAGACCGCTGTTGGCGACCAGGTCCAGCCAGTCTTCGGCAGTGGCCAGCTCGCTGACACCTTCCTGCGGTGCGGCCTCACGCGCCGGAGCCGGTTCGGCCGGCGCAATGGCAATACCTTCGGCGCGGAACGAACGCTCCGGCGGCGCAGGCTCGCCTGGATCCGCGGCGGGAGCCGGCGGTTCATGCCAGGGCGCGACCATGGCGGCATCCGGGCCGGCCATCTCGGCCGCCAAAGCCCCATCCCGCGCCTCGGCTTCGTCGGTGGCCCACGGCGGCAGGTCATCGCTTGCCTCTGCAGCGATGGCAGGCGCCAGCGCCTCGGCCTTCACCGGCGGCGGTGACACGGGCTCTTCCACCGGAACCGGCTCGGGTTCAGGCGTCGGATCCGGCTCCGGTTGCGGGGCCGGCTCGG
>NZ_JAOCGL010000201.1:0-3005 GCF_029842485.1 Stenotrophomonas sp. GD03777 | reverse complement strand
GATCCTGCTGATCTGCCAGAGCGGCAAGCGCTCGGCCGATGCCGCGCAGTTCCTGCTGGAGGCCGGGTACGCCCAGGTCGCTTCCGTGACGGGCGGCACCGTGGCCTGGCGCGAGCAGTCGCTGCCACTGGTGCAGCCGCTGGCCAGTGCCGCCGACCGCGATTTCTTTGATCGTTATTCGCGCCACCTGCTGCTGCCACAGGTGGGCGAGGCCGGCCAGCGTCGGCTGCAGCAATCACGCGTGCTGGTGCTGGGCGCGGGCGGCCTGGGTGCGCCGGCCGGCTTCTATCTGGCCGCCGCCGGGGTAGGGCACCTGCGCTTCGCCGACCACGACCGCGTGGAGCGCAGCAACTTGCATCGGCAGATCGTGCATACCGAAGCCAGCGTCGGCCAG
The DNA here is from genome assembly GCF_029842485.1 of Stenotrophomonas sp. GD03777. Taxonomy (NCBI): domain Bacteria; kingdom Pseudomonadati; phylum Pseudomonadota; class Gammaproteobacteria; order Lysobacterales; family Lysobacteraceae; genus Stenotrophomonas; species Stenotrophomonas sp. GD03777. The sequence goes on along the minus strand of NZ_JAOCGL010000201.1, from coordinate 2,611 downwards.
CTCAAGGTCGATTCCGCGCGCGAGCGGCTGCTGGCGTTGAATCCGTCGATCGAGGTCGAGGCGGTGCCGGAGCGGGTGACCTCTGAGAACGTGGATGCGCTGCTCGAGGGCGTGGACGTGGTGCTGGATGGCTCGGACAACTTCCCGCTGCGCTACCTGCTCAACGACGCCTGCATCAAGCACGCCAAACCGCTGGTGTATGCCGCCATCGAGCGCTTTGACGGCCAGGTAAGCGTGTTTGACGCCGGCCGCCAGCGCGGCGTGGCACCTTGCTATCGCTGCCTGTTCCCCGAGCCGCCGCCTCCAGAGTTTGCGCCGAATTGTTCCGAGGCTGGTGTACTGGGCGTGCTGCCTGGCCTGGCCGGCGTGCTGCAGGCCACCGAGGTGCTGAAGCTGCTGCTGGGCATTGGCGAGCCGCTGGTGGGTCGGCTGCTGCGCTTCGATGCGCTGGGCATGCGCTTCCGCGAGACCGGCATCCGGCCGGACCCGCAGTGTCCGGTCTGCGCGCCGGGTGTGCCGTTCCCGGGATATATCGATTACGCCGCGTTCTGCCGGGGTGGGTGAATCGGAGCGTCATCCACGCATGGCGTGGATCTACTGTAGAGCCGAGCCCGTGCTCGGCTGTACAGTCACGTGCATGGTTTCGGGATGATGTTGGGGGTCACTCCCTGCATCGTTCCATCGCCAAGACAATCCGGCGCAACATGCGTGCTATTGCCGTCATCGGCATTGCTCTATTGTTGAACCCGATTCTGGATCTTGGGGAACACACCGCATGGCGGTAGAAGCAGCGACCAGCGAGCTGGTCAAGGTCGTGGCCCTGTTGGGCGCGGCGGTGGTGATGGTGCCCCTGTTCCGCCGGGCCGGCCTGGGCTCGGTGCTGGGCTACTTCGCCGCTGGCCTGGCGATCGGACCGTTCGGGCTGGGCTGGTTCTCCGACCCGCAGGCGATCCTGCATACCGCCGAGCTCGGCGTGGTGATGTTCCTGTTCGTGATCGGCCTGGAAATGCGGCCCTCGCATCTGTGGAGCCTGCGCAAGGAAATCTTCGGGCTGGGCACGCTGCAGATCGTCACCTGTGCGCTGGTGCTGACCAGCATCGCCAAACTGTTCGGCCTGCCGTGGCAGGTGGCCTTCATCGGCGCCACCGGCTTCGTGCTCACCTCCACCGCGGTGGTGATGCAGCTGCTGGCCGAGCGTGGTGACATCGCGCTGCCGTCGGGCCAGAAGATCGTCTCCATCCTGCTGTTCGAAGACCTGCTGATCGTGCCGTTGCTGGCGCTGGTGGCCTGGATGGCGCCGGGCGCTGGCAGCGCCGATGGCGAGGGCTCGCGCTGGCTGTCGGTGGCGATCGGCGTGGGTGCCATCGTCGGCCTGGTGCTGGTCGGCCGCTTCCTGCTCAACCCGCTGTTCCGCGTGCTGGCCGAATCGAAGGCGCGCGAGGTGATGACCGCCGCCGCGCTGCTGGTGGTGCTGGGCGCGGCGCTGCTGATGCAGCTGTCGGGCCTGTCGATGGCGATGGGCGCGTTCCTGGCCGGCGTGCTGCTGAGCGAATCGACGTTCCGTCACCAGATCGAAGCGGACATCGAGCCGTTCCGCGGCATCCTGCTGGGCCTGTTCTTCCTCAGCGTCGGCATGGCGCTGGACCTGGGTGTGGTGGCCGGCAACTGGCAGCTGATCCTCGGCCTGGTGCTGGCGCTGATGGCGGCCAAGGCGCTGTGCATCTACGTGGTCGCGCGCATCATGGGCAGCGACCACGCGCAGGCGCTGGACCGGGGCGTGCTGATGGCGCAGGGCGGCGAGTTCGCCTTCGTGCTGTTCTCCGCTGCCGCATCGGCCGGGGTGATCAACCTGGAGATCAATGCCAACTTCACCGCCGTGGTGGTGCTGTCGATGGCGCTGACCCCGCTGGTGGTGCTGCTCTACAAGCGCATCGCGCCGAAGCCGACGGTGAACATGGACGGCGTGGACGAGGCCGATGGCCTGTCCGGCAGTGTGCTGCTGATCGGCTTCGGCCGCTTCGGCCAGGTCGCCAGCCAGTCGCTGCTGGCGCGCGACGTGGACGTGACCATCATCGACAACGATGTGGAGATGATCCAGAGCGCGGCGCGCTTCGGTTTCAAGATCTACTACGGCGACGGTACGCGACTGGACGTGCTGCATGCTTCGGGCGCGGCCACCGCACGTGCGATTGCGGTGTGCGTGGACAAGGCCGAGGCGGCTGACCGCATTGTTGAGCTGGTGTCGCACGAGTTCCCGCAGGCCAAGCTGATGGTGCGCTCGTTCGACCGCGAGCATTCGCTGCGGTTGATCCATGCCGGTGTTGATTTCCAGATCCGCGAGACGTTTGAATCGGCGGTGCTGTTCGGCCAGGCCGCGCTGGTGGAACTGGGTGCGGACGAGGACGATGCGATCGAAATTGCCGAGCAGATCCGTCGCCGCGACGCCGAGCGCTTCGAGCTGGAGATTGCCGGTGGTGGTCTGAATGCCGGCGCCAAGATGGTGTTCGGCAACTCCGGCCAGGGCGTGCCGACGCCGACGCCGCTCACCGCACCGAAGCGGGCAAGCAAGACGTTGAACCCGCAGGACGTGCCGGAGGAGGAAGAATAAAGC
>NZ_JAOCGL010000200.1:0-3019 GCF_029842485.1 Stenotrophomonas sp. GD03777 | reverse complement strand
CTTCATGGATCGCCAGCGCGTTGCGCACGGTATCGGCATCCAGCGTGGCGTCACTGGTGACCACGCTGGCGCTGACCGCGTACTTGCCGCGACCCACCTGCCAGACGTGCAGGTCGGCCAGGCGCGCCGGCCACGGGCCCTGTTCGATCACCTCGCGTACTTCGGCCACCACCGGCGCGTCCATCTGCGCGTCGAGCAGGATGCGGCCGCTGTCGCGCAGCAGGCCGATCGCCCACACCGTGACCAGCACGGCGCCGACCAGGCCCATCACCGGGTCCAGCCAGGTCAGGCCCAGCAGCTTGCCGCCGAGCAGGGCGATGATGGCCAGCACCGAGGTGGCGGCGTCGGCCAGCACGTGCACATAGGCCGAGCGCAGGTTGAGGTCGTGACCGTGCGCATGGGTGTGATCGTGGTTGTGGCCGTGGTGATGGCCATGGTCATGCCCGTGGTGGTGATGCACGTGGCCCGGGCTGTCGTGCAGCCACCAGGCGCACAGCAGGTTGACGCCCAGCCCGACCGCAGCAATGGCGATGGCTTCGTTGTAGTGGATCGTTGCCGGTACCCACAGCCGCTCCAGTGATTGCACCGCCATCAGCGCGGCGACGCCAAGCAGGGCGATGGCGCTGGTATAGCCGGCCAGGATCTCGATCTTCCAGGTACCGAAGGCGAAGCGCGGGTCGTGCGCGTAGCGGCGCGCGCAGCGGTAGGCGAACACTGCCAGGCCCAGCGCGAGTGCGTGCGAACTCATGTGCCAGCCGTCGGCGAGCACGGCCATGGAGTTGAACCACCAGCCGCCGACAATTTCCACCAGCATCATGCTGACGGTGAGCCACAGAGCGCGGCGGGTATTGCGTTCGGCCAGCGGGTTGCCGTCGTCGAAGCGGTGTTCGTGGCGACGGGCGGCGGCGAGGGCATCCAGGTGCATGGAAAGACCAGAGGGTGGAAGGATACCCCCATAGGGTATACGATGCGCCCATGGCCCATGTACACAGGAATCGAAAGCAGCTGCTGACCCGGGTACGCCGCATCGGCGGCCAGGTGGCGGCGTTGGAGCAGGCGCTGGACAGGCCGGAGGGTGAGGCCGGCGACTGTGCGGACGTGCTGGTGCAGGTTGCCGCCGTGCGCGGTGCCGCCCACAGCCTGCTGATGGAGCTGCTGCACGAGCATCTGCAGGAACATGTGGTCGGCGCCGAAGACCCGCAGCAGCGGGCGGCCGAGGCCGAGGTGCTGGTCGAACTGCTGCGCCGCTACGGCAAATAGCAAGGGTAGTGCCGGTGCCGCGCGTTCCAGATATGCGTGGCGGCCAGCAGCAGGCTGCCGGTGACGGTCATCGGTGTTTCCCAGTCGTGCGAGGGCCACGCCAGCGCGCCGGCCAGCAGCAGGCCGAGCCCGGCGCCGGCGGTGGCCCAGGCCAGCACCGGCAACGGATGGCGGCGCTCCGCCCGCCATAATGCATACCCGGTCAGCGGCAAGGCGATGGCCACGAACAGCAGGTGGACCCATTCGGCTTCGGCCCAGCTGCCGAACAGCGGCAGCGCGGCTGCAAGCAGGGGCAGCGCCAGGCAGTGCAGCAGGCACAGGCTGGACAGGGCGACCGCGCCGGCATCGAGCAGGGCGGCAGACGGCGACTTCATCGGGGGACGTTCCTTGCGCAGATATTGTTATACAGTAACATTTACACTCCGCAGCCAACCCGCTCCGACATGAACACTGTTTCCCGCGCCGACCGTCGCCTTCCGGTCACCGTGCTGTCCGGCTTCCTCGGGGCCGGCAAGACCACCCTGCTCAACCAGATCCTGCGCAACCGCGCCGGCCTGCGTGTGGCGGTCATCGTCAACGACATGAGTGAGGTCAACATCGACGCGCAACTGGTGCGCGACGGCGGCGCCGAGCTGCGCCGCACCGAAGAGACGCTGGTGGAATTCAGCAATGGCTGCATCTGCTGCACGCTGCGCGATGACCTGCTGCAGGAAGTGCGGCGCTTGGCCGACGCCGGTCGCTATGACTACCTGTTGATCGAGTCGACCGGCATCGGTGAGCCGATGCCGGTGGCGGCCACGTTCGCGGTGCGCGACGAGCAGGGCTTCAGCCTGAGTGACATCGCGCGCCTGGACACGATGGTGACGGTGGTGGATGGCAGCGCGTTTCTCGCCGACTTCGGCTCGACGCTGCGCCTGGCCGAGCGCGGCCAGCAGGCTGGGCCGGATGATGATCGCGGCGTGGTCGACCTGCTGTGCGAGCAGGTCGAGTTCGCCGACGTGATCGTGGTCAGCAAGGTCGACCAGGTGGATGACGAAGTGCTGCAGGACACGCTGGCCGTGCTGCGCGGCCTGAACCGCGACGCGAAGCTGCTGCTGTCCCGCTTCGGTGACGTGCCACTGGCCGAGCTGCTGGACACCGGCCGCTTCGACTACGAGCGTGCGCAACGTGCGCCGGGCTGGGTGAAGGAACTGCGTGGCGAGCATACGCCGGAGACCGAAGAGTACGGCATCGCCAGTTTCGTTTACCGCTCGCGGCGACCGTTCCATCCCGCGCGCTTCGCCCGCGCGCTGCAGTCGGGGATGCCCGGTGTGATCCGCAGCAAGGGCTGGTTCTGGCTGGCCAACCGGATGGACTGGGTGGGCGAGCTGAACACCGTGGGCGCCGCGACGCGGACGCAGGCGGCGGGGTTCTGGTACGCCGCGCGTGATCGTGTGCGGGCTGGGCTGGAGGACACCGCGCCATTGCTGCCGCCCACGCCGCTGCCGTACAGCGACCTGGGCTGGGCGCGGCAGCAGGCCGACTGCTGGAGCGCACCGTTGCCGGGTCTGGAAGACTTCCCGGATGCGGCCGCGCATTCGGCGATGCAGCGGCTGTGGCACCCGCTGTGGGGCGACCGCCGCCAGGAGCTGGTGGTGATTGGCGTGCACATGGATGAGCGCGCGGTGCGTGCGGAGCTGGACGCGTGCCTGCTCAACGATCAGGAACTGCGTGCGGGGCCGCTGCTGTGGCAACAGTTGCCGCAGGCATTCCCGGTGTG
>NZ_JAOCGL010000020.1:0-46543 GCF_029842485.1 Stenotrophomonas sp. GD03777 | reverse complement strand
TGCATGGCCCACCCGCCCCACCAAGCGCGGCTTTTGCTCCAAGCGTCAAACCACGAGGGGCTCAGCCGTTCGCCGCCGCAAACGCCGGCCGCGTCAGGTTGTCCGCCTCGCCATCAGTGCACAGCACTTCGTCTTCGATGCGGATGCCGCCATACGGACGGAAGAAGTCCACGCGGTCCCAGTTGATCGCATCGCCGTGGCCGGCGTCCTTCACTTCGTTCAACAGCATGTCGATGAAGTACAGGCCCGGTTCGATGGTCACCACCATGCCCGGTTCCAGCACGCGGGTCAGGCGCAGGTACGGGTGGCCCGCCGGGCGCTCGATGCGGCCGCCTTCGTCGCTGGCCGCGAAACCGGCCACGTCGTGCACCTGCAGGCCGATCAGGTGGCCGATACCATGCGGGAAGAACGCGGCGCTGACGCCGGTCTCCAGCGCGGTCTGCGGCGAGACCTTGATCACGCCGAAGTCCTTCAGTACGCCCATCAGCGAAAGATGTGCGTCCACGTGCAGCTGCTTGTAGTCGCAGCCCGGGCGCACCGCTGCGCACATCCGCTGCTGGGCGGCGTCGACGGCGGCGATCATCGCCGCAAACTCGTCGTGGCTCTGCGCGGCGTAGGTACGGGTGATGTCGCTGGCGTAGCCGTGGGCACTGGCGCCGGCATCGATCAGGAAGCTGCGCAGCGGCTGCGGTGCCTTGCGGCCCAGCTCGGTGTAATGCAGCACAGCGGCATGTTCATTCAGCGCCACGATGTTGCCGTACGGCAGCTCATTGGCATCCTGGCCGACTGCCTGGCAGTACGCCATGTGGATGCTGAACTCGTCGGCGCCATTGCGGAATGCGGCCTCCGCAGCGCGGTGGCCGCGCACGCCCAGCACCTGGGCCTGGCGCATCAGTGCGATCTCATACGGTGTCTTGCTGCCGCGGTGCCATTCCAGGTAGTTCACCACCGGCGCCGGGTTGTTCGGTACGTAGTTGCCCAGCGCGCTCTGCGGCTCGCCGAGGATCGCGCAGCGCGATGGATCGGCCGGCAGCAGCGCCAGCGCGTCTTCCGGCTTGCGGATGATGTGGATGTCGAAGTGATCCACCCACCAGCCGCTGGGGGCATCCGGCACCACGTGCCAGTAGTCGAAGGGCTGGTGGAAGATCACCGCCGGGCGCTTGCCGGGGCTGAACACGATCCAGCTGTTGGGCACGCGGGTCAGCGGCAGCCAGGCCTTGAACTGCGGATTGACCGCGTACGGGTAGTCGCGATCATCGAACACCTGGTAGTGCAGAGTGCCGCTGGGCACCACCAGGTGGTCGAAGCCGCCGCGGGCCAGCGCCTGTTCGGCACGTCGGCACAGCACGGCCAGGTGGTCGGGATACAGGGCGCCGGGGTCTTGCTGGATCATTGCGGTGGCTCGACACGGAAAACGGCCCTAGATTCTGCCGCATAGCGGGAAAAACCGCTGTGCTGGAACCGGCACTCAGGCCGTCGAAACCGGCCCCTCGTCGCTGTCTTCGCCCACCCACTGGCGCAGCAGCTGCCGATGCTCGCGCGACAGGGTGAGGAAGCGGAAGCCGGTCCAGCTCTGTCCGGGGGCGTGTGCGGGTTCGCTCCACAGCAGGTGCACGCCCACGTCGATGTCCTGGTGGCGGCCATCGCCCAGCGGCAAGGGGAAGCGCAACTGGTACAGCGCATCCTCGCGCAACGGTGCGCTGGCCAGCATCAGCATGCCGGTTTCGGAGATATTGCCGAGCCGGCCGACCACGCTTTCGCGCATCTGGTCGGTGACCGGTACCAGGTCCGAGACCTGGCGGCGCGGCGCGCGGCGGGTATCCTGCGGCGGTTGGGTGATCATGCGGAAGTCTCCTGCGTATGGCCGGCCGCCAGTGCACGCAATGCGCCAAGGCTGGCCTCCCAGGCACGGTCAACCAGCCGGGCCTTGTCCTCAGTGACCAGCTGCGCCTGGCCGGCACTGATCTGCCGGGCCAGCGTATCCAGGTCGGTATCGGCGATCTTCTGCCCGCGCGGATTGACCAGCAGGGCGTGGCCGGTCAGCAGGCTGTACCAGGACAGGCGCTGGCGGCGCAGTGTGCCATCGCCGGTATCGATGTCGAACCAGCTGCCGAAGGGCAGGGAGGACAGCTGCTGGTAAGCGGCTTCCTCGGCACTGCTGCGCGGTGTGGCCGGCGTCGTGCCGGCGGCCGTACCGGCGTGCTCGCCCAGGCGCGCGCGTGCCTTCAGGCGGGCACTGAGTTCGGTACGCGAGGTGCTCTCGTCCTCGCCGCCAGGCGTGGCCAGCCTGCGTGCGACGGCGGCGGCTTCCTCGGCGTGGTAGCCGACCTGCAGCAGGGCGGCCTCGACCTCGGCAGCAAGCGTTGCATCGGTGCCGCCGGGTGCATCAACGGGTTGCGCGGTGATGGCGGCGATGCGTTGGGTCTGCTGCAGGCGTTCCTGCCACTGCGGTGAATCGTCGCCGTGGCGCAGGCGGGTCAGGGTGAGGGCATCGGCCCAGGCCTGACGCAGCAGGGTCTGCACGAAGCGGGGCGGCTCCTGCGCGTCGCAGCACTGGTCGATCTGTGCACTGGCCTGTCGCCGCGCGAGTTCCAGCCGCTCCTTGCCGCGTGCAGCTTCCACATGGCGGCGCTCGGCCAGCTCGGCGCGATGCGCTGCGGCACGCTGATGCTGCTGCACGTCCTCGTTCGCGCTGGCGAAGGCCTCCGGCGCCCGCGCATCCTGGCCCAGCAGGCCCTGCACGCTCTGTGCCATGCGCTGCAGCAACTGCGGGTCGACATCATCGTCGGCCAGCCAGTTGGCGCCGACTTCGGCAATCTGGTTGAGCAGTTCGCGCGCGGGGTGCTCGTCGCGCACGAAGAAGCCGGGGTCGGCCATTGCCGCACGTGCCAGCGGCACCTGCAGGCGCGCCAGCAGGGCGGCCGGCACCGGGTCCGGACGCTGCTGCTGCTGCACCTGCTGCATCAGCATGCGCAGCAGGTCGAGGCTGTCGCGGTCGTGGCTGCCCAGCTGGGCCTGCGTGCCATGCTCGCTGCGCAGTTGCGCCACCACGGCTGCCTGCAGGTCGGCTACGCCGGTGGCGGCGCTGGACTGCGCCTGCAAGCGTGCGAGGACCGCATCCACGGCCGCGCTCGGCACTGCATCGCGATCCGCAGGTGCTGCGCTGGCATGGCGTGCCTGCTGCAGCAGCGCATGCAGCGCGCTGCCCGTGGAGGTGGTCAAGCCCGGCAAGGCCGCGCCGGCCGTGCTGTCATCCTGGAAAGCGTCCTGCACCAGGCTCGACCAGGAGCCGGCCGGTGCCGATCCGTTCCAGCCGGTCAGTGGCGCGGCGGCACGCTTTGCCGGCTGCGTGGCGCGACCACCGCCCACCGACTGGGTGATGATCCGCCGGGTGCTCGATGAACGCGCCAGATAGGGGGTGTAGACCAGGCCGGGCAGCACGCCATGCTGGGCCAACAGGGCATTGGCACGGTCGAGGATGTCGCCCAGGCGTTCCAGCACCTGGCGTTCGAAGCTGCGGTACAGCGCCAGCTGAACGTCGACAGTGAGCGAATCCTGTTCGGCAATCCGGCGCAGCATGGCGCACAGTGCCTGTGGTGCCAGCGGCAGGGTGTCGGCCTCGAAGGCCGGTGCCGCCGCCAGTACGCCCAGGCGTTGGCCCAGCAGGTTCAGCGTGTTGGTCGAACGCAGCGTCTCCCGCCGCACCATCTCGGTCAGCAGCAGGTCGCGGTCCACTTCATGTTCATCGACCAGCGACAGCCCGAGCATGCCGGGCAGCGGCGGCGGCGTGGAACCTGGGTTGAAGTGGGCCGTGGGTTCGCGCAGCCGTATCAGCGCATCGGCCACGGCATCAAGCATGCGGTCAGCGAAATGACCGGAAAAGGCATGCAACTGGCCGCGCTGGGCCATCAGCTCCGCCTGCAGCTGCGGATTGCGCGCGCGATCCGCGTCGTGCAGCAGCGTCTGCTCCAACGCTTCGACGGTCAGGATCAGCGGCGCGGCCAGCGTTTGCCGGCACAGGCCGATCAACGCGCCCAGCAGCTCACGCACCCGCGGTGGCAGGTCGCTGGCGGCCAGGCGGGCTTTGTCGGCAGAGGTAATGGAAAAGACAGCTGACATCGGCGAGCGGTACCCGGATTCCCGCGGATCGATCTTGTGAATCTACCGTGTCGGCCGCAGTCGGCGCTACTTTAGGGTGAACGTGTCTCGCGTCCGCTGGGGAGGGGCGACGGATGAACGGTGGTGCCGGTCGCGGGCCGGCAGCGCTGTCTCCACCGGAGTGCCGACCAGCGGCCGGCACTACCCGCTACGGCGGGAAGGTCTATTCCTCCAGGAACAGGCTGACCACATCGTTGGTGAATCGACGGCCCAGCTCGGTTGGCTTTACGTGGCCGTCCGCCACATCCAGCCAGCCGCGCTGCACGGCCTCGGCCAGGGGCGCATCCAGCACGCTGCGCGGCAGCCCGGTGCGCGACTCGAAATCGCGCAGGCCGAAACCTTCGTGCAGGCGCAGCAGGTTGAGCATGTACTCGAACGGCAGCCGCTCCGGCGCGATCACGTCGTCACCACCGAACGAGGCCGGGGTGCCCGCGCTGTCTAGGTAGGCCTGCGGGTGCTTCAGTTTCCAGCGGCGCAGCACGTGTTCCTCGGCACCGGAGCTGATCTTGCCGTGCGCGCCAGCGCCGATGCCCAGATAGTCACCGAAGCGCCAGTAGTTCAGGTTGTGCGCACTCTGGCGGCCAGGGCGTGCGTAGGCGCTGACTTCGTACTGGCTGAAACCGGCCTGCGCCAGCAGCGCCTGGCAGTGCTCCTGCATGTCCCAGGCATTGTCTTCATCGGGAATGCCCTGCGGCGGCCGCGCGAAGAACACCGTATTCGGTTCCAGGGTCAGCTGGTAGTGCGAGATATGGGCTGGTTGCAGTGCAAATGCACGTTCCAGATCGGCCTCGGCACCGGCCAGGGTCTGTTCCGGCAGCGCGTACATCAGGTCGATGTTGAAGTTGTCGTAGCCCGCGTCCTGCGCCATCTTCACCGCGCGCTCGGCTTCGCCACTGTCGTGGATGCGGCCCAGGCGCTTGAGCATGGAGTCGTCGAAACTCTGGATGCCGAAGCTGAGGCGGTTCACGCCGGCCGCGCGGTAGCGGTCGAAGCGGCCATGCTCGGCGGTGCCCGGGTTGGTTTCCAGGGTGATTTCGGCATTGGGCGCGAAGCGCAGGCGTGCGCTGGCCTGCTGCAGGAAACGGTCGATTGCTTCCGGCGGGAACAGGCTGGGGGTGCCGCCGCCGAAGAACACGCTGTGCACCACCCGGCCCCAGACCAGCGGCAGGTCCTGGTCGAGATCGCGCAGAAGCGCATCGATGTAGCCATCGAACGGCAGCTCGCCCTTGGCCTGGTGCGAATTGAAATCGCAGTAGGGGCATTTGCGCACGCACCACGGCAGGTGCACGTACAGCGACAGCGGTGGTGGCACCAGTCGCGGCGGGCTGTCGTGGTCAGCGGAGCAGGCTTCGCCCGGCAGGTGGTTGCAGTGGTCGTGGTCGTGCGGCATGGGCTTGTTCGGTAGTGCCGGCCACTGGCCGGCTTCCCTGGTTCGATCGGGTGGCGTCAGTACAGCGTCGCCAGCTGCTGCTTGAGCTGGTGCAGGGCAATGGCACGGTGGCTGATGGCATTCTTCAGTGCCGGCTCCATTTCCGCGGCGGTCAGGCCGTGGGTGGTGTCCAGGAATACCGGGTTGTAGCCAAAACCATTCGTGCCACGCAGCTCGCGGATGATCTGTCCTTCCCAGCGGCCTTCACAGATCAACGGCTGCGGGTCGGTGGCGTGGCGCAGCAGCACGATCACCGCATAGAAGCGGGCGCTGCGCTGGCCGTCGGGAATGTCGGCCATCGCGTCCAGCAGCTTGGCGTTGTTGGCCGCGGCGTTGGTCGGGTGGCCGGCATAGCGCGCGCTGTACAGGCCGGGCGCGCCGCCGAGTGCGTCGACGATCAGGCCCGAATCATCGGCCAGTGCCGGCAGGCCGGTCGCTTCGCAGGCCGCGCGTGCCTTCAGCAGCGCATTCTCGACGAAGGTCAGGCCGGTCTCTTCCACGTCGCCCAGGCCCAGTTCGGCGGCCGAGGTGATCTGCAGCGGCAGGCCGGCGAGGATCTCCTGCATCTCCACCAGCTTGCCGGCGTTGTGGCTGGCCAGTACCAGTTTCTTCATTGACGGGGCTCCAGCAGGTCCCAGGTGTTGCCATACAGATCGCGGAACACCGCGACCGTTGCATAGGGTTCTTCGCGCGGCGCTTCCAGGAATTCGACTCCCGCGGCAAGCATCGCCGCGTGGTCGCGGTGGAAGTCGTCGGTGTTGAGGAAGAAGGCGACGCGGCCACCGGTCTGGTTGCCGATGCGGCTGCGCTGCGCCTCGTCGCTGGCACGGGCCAGCAGCAGGGCGGCGGCGCTGCCGTCGGTCGGGCCGACCACCACCCAGCGCTTGTGGCCCTGGTCGATGTCCTCCAGCAGCGCGAAGCCGAGCTTGGCGGTGTACCAGGCAATGGCTTCGTCATAGTCGGCCACCACCAGGGTGGTCAGGGCAAGGCGCCGGTTCATGCCGACAGCGCCGCCTGCTGCGCGGCCAGCAGCTCGGCCACGCCCTTTTCGGCCAGGCCCAGCAGCGCGTCCAGTTCATCGCGACGGAAGGCGTGGCCTTCGGCGGTGCCCTGCAGCTCGATGAAGCCGCCGCCGTCGTTCATCACCACGTTCATGTCGGTGTCGCAGTCGCTGTCTTCGGCGTAGTCCAGGTCCAGCACCGGGGTGCCGCGGTACACGCCCACCGACACCGCCGCCACTGCGCCCAGGATCGGGTTGCGCTTGATGTCGCCGCGCTTGATCAGCACGTTCACTGCATCGACCAGGGCCACGTAGGCGCCGGTGATGGCGGCGGTGCGGGTGCCACCGTCGGCCTGCAGCACGTCGCAGTCCAGGGTGATGGTGCGCTCGCCCAGCGCGTTGCGGTCCACGCAGGCACGCAGGCTGCGGCCGATCAGGCGCTGGATCTCCAGCGTGCGGCCGCCCTGCTTGCCGCGGGCCGCTTCGCGATCACTGCGGGTATGGGTGGCGCGCGGCAACATGCCGTACTCGGCGGTGACCCAGCCTTCGCCCTTGCCGCGCAGGAAGCCCGGCACGCGGTTCTCGACGCTGGCGGTGCACAGCACGCGGGTTTCACCGAAGCACACCAGCACCGACCCTTCGGCGTGGCGGGTGAAGCCGCGTTGGATGACGACCGGGCGGAGCTGGTCGGGCTGGCGGCCGCTGGGGCGGGAATCGGACATGGTGCGGGTTCCGTAATGGCGAGGGAGTACGCCGCCACGCCCGCGGCCTTCACGGTGCGGGCAAGGGGGCTCTGGTGAGGGCGCTAGGGTACCATTCCCCCTTTGCACGCACCGGACACATTCCATGATTCGAAGCATGACCGCCTATGCCGGCGGCGAGCGGGTCACCCCGTGGGGCACGCTGGGCTGCGAGCTGCGCTCGGTCAACCACCGCTTCCTGGAGGTCGGCACCCGCCTGCCCGAGGAACTGCGGGCGCTGGAACCGCAGCTGCGCGAGCGCATCGCCGCGCGCCTGAGCCGCGGCAAGCTGGATCTGGTGATGCGGTTGCGTGCGCCGGAAGCAGCGGCCAACCTGCAGGTGGACGAGGCCCTGCTGGGCCAGCTCGGCCGCCTGGCGCACCGGTTGACCTCCGATTTCCCCAACCTGCAGGTCAGCTTCACCGAGCTGCTGCAGCTGCCCGGCGTGACCCGTGGCGAGGCCACCGATGCCGCGGCCCTGCAGGCCGAGGCACTGGCCCTGCTGGACCAGGTGCTGGACGGCTTCGTCGAGGCGCGTGAACGCGAAGGCGGCAAGTTGTCGGCGGCCATCAGTGAGCGCGTGGACGGCATCGAACGCATCGCCACCGAAGTGCGCACCTTGATTCCGGCCATTCGCGACGGCCAGCGCGCCAAGCTGGCTGCACGCCTGGCCGACCTGCCGCACCCGGTCGACCCCGGCCGCGCCGAGCAGGAACTGGTGCTGTGGCTGCAGAAGCTGGACGTGGATGAGGAGCTGGATCGCCTCGGCAGCCACATTGTCGAGATCCGCCGCGTGCTCAGGCAGCGCGAGCCGGTCGGCCGCCGCCTGGACTTCCTGCTGCAGGAGTTCAACCGCGAAGCCAATACGCTGGGCTCGAAGTCGGTGGACAGCCGTACGTCCAATGCCGCGGTGGAGCTGAAGGTGCTGATCGACCAGATCCGCGAACAGGTGCAGAACATCGAGTGATGTTGCATCCAGCATTACAGCCGGGGCGCCTTCGGGCGCCCTTCTCATTACAGCGTCTCAGCGGACGCTGACACCCGGCAGGCCCGCGCTCAATCGCCCCACGACGGCTGCCTGGCCGAACCCTGCGTCGTGGAAGCAGGCCAGCACCGCGTCCACCGCTTCCGGGGCGCAGGACACCAGCAGCCCACCGCTGGTCTGTGGGTCGGTCAGCAGCGGCTGCCAGTGTGCCGGCAACCCATCGGCGAAACGCACCTCCGCACCATACGAGGCCCAGTTGCGGTTGGACGCGCCGGTCAAGCAGCCGCGCTGCAGCAGCTCCAGGGCCTGAGGCAGCAGCGGCACCTGTGCGCTGTCCACCTCCGCAGCGACACCACTGGCGCGACACACTTCCAGCAGGTGGCCGAGCAGGCCGAAACCGGTGACATCGGTCATCGCGTGCACACCGTCCAGCGCGGCCAGGGCCACGCCCACGGTGTTCAGGCGGGTGGTCGACGCGATCATCTGCTGGTAGCCGTCGGCGTCCAGCACTTCTTTCTTCAGCGCCGACGAATACACGCCCACGCCCAACGGCTTGCCCAGCACCAGCACATCGCCGGCGCGGGCATCGGCATTGCGCCTGAGCCGCTGCGGGTCGAGCACGCCGATCGCGGCCAGGCCATAGATGGGTTCCACCGAATCGATGCTGTGGCCTCCAGCGACCACGATGCCGGCATCGGCGCAGGCACGCTCGCCGCCCTGCAGGATGCCGCGGATGGTCTCCTGCGGCAGCGTGTTGATCGGCATGCCGACGATGGCCAGCGCGAACAATGGTCGTGCCCCCATCGCGTACAGGTCCGACAGCGCGTTGGTGGCGGCGATGCGGCCGAAGTCGAACGGGTCGTCGACAATCGGCATGAAGAAATCGGTGGTGGCGACGATTGCCTGGCGGTCATCGAGGCGGTACACCGCGGCGTCGTCGCTGGTCTCGCGGCCGACCAGCAGTTCGGCCGGTGCCGGAAGCGCTGGCACGCCGCGCAGCAGTTCGGACAGCACGCCCGGCGCGATCTTGCAGCCGCAGCCGCCGCCGTGTGCCAGCGAAGTCAGTCGTTGCGGGGAATCGGCCGTTGAAGGGGCGGGGGACTGCGCGTGCGTGGCCATGCCGACATCTCCTGCGGAAACACCAATGGCGGAAGGCAGCAGGAGTCGAACCTACCAGGGAACGATCGACGCCCCCTACTGGGTTTGAAGCCCAGCCGCATGCCCGGACGCGCATGCCTTCCGAAAGTACGGCGGCACCGGTGGGCTCAGTCGCGGGCTGCGTTCCACTGCAGGTCGCCGCGCGGCCGATGCTGGTCACCGACGCGTCGAGTGTAGCCAACGCGGTTGAAGAACTCCAAGATCTGGATGCTGCGCTTGCGGCCCAGGCCGATGGCATCGCGGAAGGTGGCCGCATCCACCGTGCCGGTGGCCTGCGACAGCTGCGCGACGATCGCGGCCAGCTCGGCAATGCGGGCCGGTGCATAGAACAGGTCCGGCACTACCTGGAACAGTTCGCCACGCGCGGTAGCGCGGCGCAGGACGGCGCGGACCTCGTCTTCGGCCAGACCAACGTCGGTGGCCAGCGTGCGCACCCACGGTGGATCGAAGCGACCGGCGTGCAGCTGCGGCAGCACGCATTCGAGCAGAAGTCGTTCGCGTTCCGGTGGCGCATGGTCATGGCCGGGCAGGCGCCACCAGGCGCCCACGCGCTGCACGCTGCCGTCGTCCAGCAGGCCTTGCAGCAGGGCATTCCACAGGCTCGCTGCAAGCGCGGGCAGCGTACTGCGCTGCAGGCGCCCGCTATCAACACCGGGTTCGTCCGGACGTCGCTCGTGCCAGCTGCGCAGCGACGTGATCACCTGTTCGCGAAGCGCCTGCCAGTGCGAAGCAAGGATGACCACCGTGTCTTCGCGGGTGACGATGCGCCGCGTGCCCGCAGGAAGATCGATCCGGTCGGCCGCGCGCCGGCAGTAGCGTTGCAGGGCGGCCATGGCTATGCCGAAGGAAGCCTGCTGCAACAGCGGGCCGATTCCCGCACCTGTGGCCAGCTGCTCCAGTGCGCCCAGCCAAGCGAGCCGTGCCTGGCTGCGCCGGCGCCGCTGTGGCGGGTCCGGATCGAGCACGATGCCACCACCCAGCGTGCGGATGGCCGCTGAATCACGGGCGATGAAGCGATCACCGCACATCGCGCAGACCGGTGCATCGAACACCAGTTGCACCAACTGTCCGTCGCCGTGATCGACGTCCTCCAGCAGCACCACATGGGCCTGCCGGTGCATCGTGCCCCAGTGGATGTGCAGCGGCGCCCAGTCGCGCAACGGTGTTGCCAGTGCGGAAAGCCGCAGGCGTACGTCGACGCGACGGGTCGCCAGCAAGGCGCGCGGGTCGGCGATCCAGTCGCCACGGTGGATGTCGTCGCGGGCGATGGCAGCCAGGTTCAACGCACAGCGCTGCCCGGCCATGGCGTGTTCGCTGGCCTGGTTCTGCGCGTGGATGCTGCGTACGCGCACG
This sequence comes from Stenotrophomonas sp. GD03777, assembly GCF_029842485.1. NCBI lineage: Bacteria > Pseudomonadati > Pseudomonadota > Gammaproteobacteria > Lysobacterales > Lysobacteraceae > Stenotrophomonas > Stenotrophomonas sp. GD03777. The sequence goes on along the minus strand of NZ_JAOCGL010000020.1, from coordinate 35,720 downwards.
TCAGTGGCGGCCGGCATCAGCTGCAGATGCTCACCCACGGCAGCGATGCCGCCGTGCACTGCGCCGGTCACCAGCGTGCCGTGGCCGGCCAGCGAGAACACGCGGTCCACCGGTATGCGGAACAGCTCGCTGCGCAGTTCGGCCTGGCGCGTGCTGGCGTTGTCCGACGCCCACGCGTGCAGCTGGGTACGCAGCGCGTTGATGCCAGAATCGTCGGGTGCGGTGCTGTTGCAGGCGAATACGGGGGAATCCTGCAGCGGCGTTCCGGCCAGCAGCGCGGCGATCTCGATCTCGACCCGGGCGATGCGCGCGGCGTCCACGCGGTCGATCTTGGTCAGAGCGACTGCACCGCGATCCACGCCCAGCAACTGCAGGATCGCCAGGTGCTCGCGAGTCTGCGGCATCACACCGTCGTCGGCGGCGATCACCAGCAGGGCGACATCGATGCCGGTGGCGCCGGCCACCATCGTATGCACGAAGCGTTCATGGCCCGGCACATCGACGAAGCCCAGCGTCGCCTCGGCACTCCCGCCGCCTGTGCTTTCCACCGGGACATAGGCATAGCCCAGCTCGATGGAGATACCGCGCGTGCGTTCTTCCTGCAGGCGATCGGTTTCGATGCCGGTCAGTGCGCGCACCAGGCTGGTCTTGCCATGGTCGATATGCCCGGCGGTGCCGACGATCATGCCTGCAGCGTGCTCCATTGCGCGAGGAAGGCGGCTTCGTCGGTGGGTTCCAGGCAGCGCAGGTCCAGCCACAGCGCGTCATCGGCAATGCGGCCAAGCACCGGCCGCGGCAGCTGGCGCAAGCGCTTGGCCAAGCGATCCAGCCCGCCGCGGCGCGCGCTGGTAACGCGCAGTCCGGCGCTGGCCAGCTGCGCCTGCGGCTGCGCGCCGCTGCCGATCTGGCTGTACATCGAGGCCCGTTCAAGCGCGTAGCCGGCGGTCAGCGACGCGCGCATCGGCTGCAGCAGGCGGTGTGCCTGCTCGTCGATGTCATCCCGCAGGCGCGAAAGGCTGCGCAGGGTCGGCAGCCGCAGTGCCAGCCGTTCCGGTTCGCGGTACAGGGCCAGCACGGCTTCCAGTGCGGCCAGGCCCATCTTGTCCATGCGCAGCGCCCGCTTGAGCGGATTGCGGTTGATCCGCGCGATCAGGTCGGCGCGGCCGGCGATGATCCCGGCCTGGGGGCCGCCCAGCAGCTTGTCGCCACTGAACGAAACCAGATCGGCGCCGGCCGCCAGTGCTTCCTGCACGGTCGGCTCGTGCGGCAGGCCGAAGGCCGCCAGATCGCACAGGCTGCCACTGCCCAGGTCCACCACCAGCGGCAGGCCGTGCTCGTGCGCGATCGCAGCCATCGCCGCAGTGTCGACCTTGGCAGTGAAGCCGGTGATCGCGTAGTTGCTGGCATGCACTTCCATCAGCAACGCGGTACGTGCGCCGATGGCATGGGCGAAGTCGGCCGGGTGGGTACGGTTGGTGGTGCCCACTTCCAGCAGTCGCGCGCCGGCGCTGCGCATCACATCGGGAATGCGGAAGGCACCGCCGATCTCCACCAGTTCGCCGCGCGACACCACCACCTCGCGGCGGTTGGCCAGGCTGTTGAGCAGCAGCAGGACCGCCGCCGCATTGTTGTTGACCACGGTGGCGGCTTCGGCGCCGGTCAGTTCGCAGACCAGCGCCTGCACCCGTGCATCGCGGTCGCCGCGGCGGCCGCGGATGATGTCGAATTCCAGATCGACCGGCGCTGTCATCGCGCGGGTGACCGCCTGCACGGCGGCATCGGGCAACAGCGCGCGGCCCAGGTTGGTGTGCAGCACGGTGCCGGTCAGGTTGAACATCGGCTGCAGCTCCAGGCGTGCGTCGGCCGCCAGTGCGGCGCCGAGCGCCGCGACCAGCGACGGGCCGTTGATGGCCTGTTCGAGGCGTTCGGCCGAGAGCTGCGCGGCGCTGATACGGTCGCGTAGTTCCTGCAGGTGCGCGCGCAGCAGTTGGGTGATGCGGCTGCGGCCGTGGCGTTCGATCATGGCCGACAACGCAGGCAGGCGCAGCAGCCGGTCCAGCGAAGGCAGGGCGGCGGCCGATGCCGGCGTGGCGTGCGTGCGTGGCATAGGTCAGTCGCCGTCGGATTGCCACAGCAGCGGGTTCTGGCTGGCGCGCGCATAGCCTTCCTCGGCCAGCAGCAGGTCCAGCGCCAGCGTGCCGAGGTCATCGGCCACCGGCTCCAGTGACGGATCTTTCTCCAGGTACAGGATCTTGCGATAGCTGTGGCAGTGGTCGCAGGTCTCGGCGCGCACCGCACTCTCGCGCACTGCCTCGCCGCTGTCACCGTCCACCTCGGCCAGGGCGCGATAGGCAATGTCCTTGCCGGCGGCGCCGCACTGGCTGCACTGCACGCGCACGTAATGCCACTGGCAGGCACACAGCGAGCACGACAGGTAGCGATAGGCGGCGTAGGGCGGGCGCGCCTGCACCACGCTGGCCACCGGCAGCGTGCCACAGAGCGGGCACAACTCTGGCGCATCGGCCAGCGGCTTCAGGTCGGTCGGATGGAAGCTGGCGGCGAGCACCGCCCAGTACACCTGCAGCGCGTTCATCACCAGCAGCGCAGCGACGGCGTCGACCGAGGGCGCGTCATCGCGTTCCAGCACCGCATGCGCCTGTGCATCCAGCCACGCATCATCAGCGGCGGCGACGCGCTGTAGTTCCTGCCGGGTTTCCACAGGCAGCCCGGTTTCGTCGGCACAGTGCCGGCACAGGGTGCGCAGCCAGTCGCGCCAGCGCCCATCCAGTTGCAGTGTGTTGGCCGGCCGCAACGGCATGCCGGCGCTAGCCGCCGCGCTCGACTGCTGCGCGCGCGCCTGTGCCTGAAGCCCCTCGCGTTGCTGCGGCGTCAACTCATCCAGCAGTGCCTGCTGCGCATCGGCCAGCGCCGCCAGCAGCTGCAGGTAGCCACCGATGGCACTGTGCGCGGCCAGGCTGCGCAGGCGTGCCGCGCGCGTAGCGAACAGTGACCCGGTATCAGGCAGGATGATGCGCGGCACATCGCGCGAGGCGAGCGTCTCGATCTCACCGGGTTCAAGGATGCGTTGCGCCATGTAGGGCCAGCCAGAAGAACCAGGCTCCATCCTCGCTGTTGTCGGCGCTGGCGTCCAGCGTGTTGCCGGCCATTTGAAAGGTTGGGGTCAGATCCGTTTTCCACAGGAAAACGGTTCTGACCCCATCGGTTGGTTGAAAGTGGATCCCGAGCGTTGGTCGGGATTCGATCAGTGCCGACCAACGGTCGGCACCCACCGACAGATCGCGGCCAACTGTCGAAGGCGGGGTGGGTCCGGTTGCGGGAGCGTGAGCCGCATGGATGCGGCGACCGAGCTTACATGGGTGAGGGCGCTTTGCTTGCGAAGCACTGCTTCGCAAGCGCCCGAACGCACAGCCGCCAGCGGCTGGGCCGGGCCCCGGAGGGGTATTTGCAGCGTCTCCCGCAACCGGATCCACCCCGCCATCCCACGGATAGCCGCTGTTGCTGTTGCCTTGGCTTGAAGCAGGTGCAGGGCCGCAGGCCCTGCAGCTACCCCTGTTCCCGCCGCCCGCGCAGGATGTCCCGGAACCACTGTCGGTGGTGCTTGTACGCCCACCCATAGGTCACCTTGCCCTGGGTCATCGCCCGCACCGACCCCTTGATCCAGATCGCCGCATAGATGTGCACCACGATCGCGCAGATCAGCACCCAGCCGAACAACGCATGGGCGAGCACCGAGAAGCGGATCACCCCGATCGGGAAAAAATGGCTGAAGTACTGCCGCCAGATCACGAAGCCGGTCAGCAGCAGTGCCGACAGGCAGCCGATGATGGCCCAGAACAGCAGCTTCTGGCCGGCATTGAAGCGACCGACCGGCGGCAGCTTTTCATCCTCGTTGCGCAGTACATCGCGCATGCCGCGCATCCACGCGCGGTCGTCGGCGGTCGGCAGATTGTCGCGCCACATGCGCAACGCCAGCAGCGCAAAGCCCACCACCATGGCCAGGCCGATGAACGGATGCAGGATGCGCGTCCACGGTCCGCCACCGAACAGCTGGGTCAGCGGGAACAGGGCAGGGTGGAACAACGCCAGCCCGGACAGCGCGGTCAGCACGAAGCAGATCGCCACGATCCAGTGGTTGATGCGGGTCGGCGCGCGGTAACGGATGATCTGCCGCGGGTGCGGGGCGTACTTCATGGCCGCTGCTCCTCTTCGATCTTCTTCGCCTCGTGCTCGGCTTGTTCTTCTTCCTCGTCATTGACCGTGTTGCGGCCGATGCCGATGTAGTGCAGGAAGCCAGCAAAGGCCGTGGCGGCGATCGCCAGCACGCCCAGTGGCTTGGCTACGCCCTTCCAGACTTCCACCATCGGGCTGATGCGCGGGTCCTTGGGCAGGTCGGCGTAGAGCTCGGGCTTGTCCACATGCTGCAGCACGTACATCACGTGGGTACCGCCGACGCCCTGCGGGTCGTACAGGCCGGCGTTTTCATAGCCGCGTGATTTCAGGTCTTCCACGCGTCCGGCGGCGTGCTCGGTCATCGCCTGTTTGCTGCCGAAGGTGATCGCCCCGGTCGGGCAGGTCTTCACACAGGCCGGTTCCTGGCCGACCGCCACCCGGTCCGAACACAGCGTGCACTTGTAGGCCTTGTGGTCCTTCTTGGAGATGCGCGGTACGTCGAACGGGCAGCCGGTCACGCAGTAGCCGCAGCCGATGCAGTTCTCTTCCTGGAAGTCGACGATGCCGTTGGCGTACTGGATGATCGCGCCGGGCGACGGGCAGGCCTTCAGGCAGCCCGGGTCGCTGCAGTGCATGCAGCCCTCCTTCCGGATCAGCCACTCCAGCTTGCCCTTTTCGTCCTCGTACTCGCGGAACTTCATCACCGTCCACGACTGTTCGCTCAGGTCGGGCGGGTTGTCATAGCTGCCAACGCAGCTGCCCACTTCGTCGCGCAGGTCGTTCCATTCCATGCAGGCGACCTGGCAGGCCTTGCAGCCGATGCACTTGCTCACATCGATCAGCTTGGCGACCTGGCCGGTGTGCGCGCCCCGCGCCTCCGGCGAGGGCGTGGTGGTGGCCGAGCGGCGGATGATGTCCAGCGATTGCAGTGGCATGGCGTGTCTCCTACACCTTCTCGACCTTGACCAGGATGCACTTCGACTCGGGCGTCTGCGAGTTGCCGTCACCGATGGCATTGGTCAGCGTATTGGCGATATATCCGGGCTTGGCCGCACCGAGGAAGCCCCAGTGGATCGGCACGCCCACCTGATGCACGGTCTTTCCATCGATCTGCAGGGCCTTGATCCGCTTGGTCACCATCGCAACGGCTTCGATATGGCCACGCTTGGAACTCACGCGCACGCGGCTGCCGTTGGTGATGCCCAGCTCGTCGGCCAATGCCGCACCGATCTCGACGAACTGCTCGGGCTGGATGATGGCGTTGAGCTTGCCGTGCTTGGTCCAGAAGTGGAAATGCTCGGTCAGGCGGTAGGTGGTGGCCACATGCGGGAACTCGTCCGGCGAACCGATCTGTGCACGGTCGCTGGCGAACACGCGTGCCGCGGGGTTGTTCAGCGTCAGGGCCTGGCCGGGGCTGAGCGGATTGCTGCGCAGCGGGGTATCGAACGGTTCGTAGTGCTCCGGGAACGGGCCTTCGGCCATGCCGGCCTTGGCGAAGAAGCGGGCGATGCCTTCCGGGTTCATGATGAACGGGCCCATCCCGCCGGCAGGATCTTCATCGGCCTTGAAGTCCGGCACGTCCACGTTGCCCCAGTTCTTGCCGTTCCAGGCCAGCAGCGTGCGGCGTGGATCGAACGGTTGGCCAGCCACGTCGCACGAGGCGCGGTTGTACATCACGCGGCGGTTGGCCGGCCACGCCCAGGCCCAGCCCAGCGTGTTGCCGATGCCTGTCGGGTCACTGTTGTCACGCCGCGCCATCATGTTGCCGGTCGGGCCCCAGGCGCCGATGTAGATCCAGCAGCCGGAGGACGTGCTGCCATCGTCGCGCAGCTCGCCGAACGCGGCCAGTTGCTCGCCGGCCTTGCGCACCAGCTTGGTCGGGTCCTTCGGATCGAACACGTCGGCCAGCGCCTTGCCGTTGTATTCCATCGCCAGTTCTTCCGGCGTCGGCAGCTCCGGGTTGGAATACTTCCAGGCCAGGTCGCGTACCGGCTCCCACCACGCACCGCCATCCTTCTCGTACATCGCTTTGATGCGATGGAACAGCTCGGACATGATCTCGATGTCGCTGCGCGCTTCGCCCGGCGGGTTGGCCCCCTTCCAGTGCCACTGCAGCCAGCGCGAGGAATTCACCACCGCGCCGTTCTCCTCGGCGAAGGAAGTGGTGGGCAGGCGGAACACTTCGGTCTGGATCGTGCTCGGGTCGACGTCGTTCAGTGCGCCGTGGTTCTGCCAGAAGGCGATGGTCTCGGTTTCCAGCGGATCCATGCTGACCATGAACTTCAGCTTGGAGAACGCACTGATCAGCTTGCCCTTGTTCGGCGCCGAGGCCAGAGGATTGAAGCCCTGGCAGATGTAGCCGTGGATCTTGCCCTCGTTCATCAGCTCGTACGCCTGCAGCATGTCGTACGGCTTGTCGAGCTTGGGCAGGTAATCGAAGCACCAGTTGTTGTCGGCGGTGGCGGCATCGCCCCACCACGATTTCATCAGGCTGACGTGGAACTTCGGGTAGTTCTGCCAGAACGACATCTGGTTGGCGCGCAGGGGCTTCTGCGTGCGCTTGGCGATGTAGGCGTTGTAGTCCTGCTCATCCTGTTTCGGCAGCGTCAGGTAGCCGGGCAGCAGGTCGGACATCAGGCCGATGTCGGTCAGGCCCTGGATGTTGGAGTGCCCGCGCAGCGCGTTCATGCCGCCACCGGCCACGCCGATGTTGCCCAGCAGCAGCTGCACCATGGTGCCGGCACGCACGTTCTGTGCGCCGATCGAGTGCTGCGTCCAGCCCAGCGCGTACAGGATGGTCATCGCCTTGTCCTTGCCGGCGGTGGACGCGATCATGTCCCACACCTGGCGGATGCTGTCGGCCGGCGTGCCGCAGATGCGCTCGACCATCTCCACGGTGTAACGCGCGTAGTGTTGTTTCAGCAGGTTGTAGACGCAGCGCGGATCCTTCAGCGTCGGGTCGCTGCGCACGAATCCATCGTCACCGTAGGCATAGTCCCAGCTGGAACGGTCGTAGCTGCGCTTTTCTTCGTTGTAGCCCGAATACAGGCCGTCCTTGAAGGCGAACTCGTCCTTCACCAGGAACGACATGTCGGTGTAGTTCAGCACGTACTCGTGCTGGATGCGGTCCTCGGTCAGCAGGTAGTTGATCAGGCCGCCCAGGAACACGATGTCGGTACCGGTGCGGATCGGCGCGTACACATCGGCAACCGCGGCCGAGCGGTTGAAGCGCGGATCGACCACGATCAGCCGGGCCTTGTTGTGGGCCTTGGCCTCGGTCACCCATTTGAACCCGCACGGATGCGCCTCGGCGGCGTTGCCACCCATGATCAGGATCAGGTCGGCATTCTTGATGTCGACCCAGTGATTCGTCATCGCACCACGGCCTAGCGTCGGGGCAAGACCTGCCACCGTCGGGCCGTGTCAGACACGTGCCTGGTTGTCGAATGCCAGCATGCCGAGGGAGCGGACGACCTTGTGGGTCAGCACCGCGGTCTCATTGCTGGTGGCCGAGGCCGCCAGCATGCCAGTGGTCAGCCAGCGGTTGACCGTCTGCCCGGCTTCGTTCTTCTGCACGAAGTTGGCATCGCGGTCTTCCTTCATCAGCCGCGCGATGCGGTCCAGCGCATCGTCCCAGCTCAGCCGCTTCCACTCGTTCGAGCCCGGCGCGCGGTACTCGGGGTAGAGCAGGCGCGACTTGCTGTGGATGATGTCGGCCAGGCCGGCACCCTTCGGGCACAGCGTGCCGCGGTTGACCGGATGGTCTGGGTCGCCCTCGATGTGGAAAATGCTCGGCTCGGCGTTCTTGGCGCCATCGCCGAGGCTGTACATCAGGATGCCGCAGGCCACCGAACAGTAGGTACAGGTGTTGCGGGTCTCGGTCGCGCGGGTCAGCTTGTATTGCCTGACCTCCGCGAGCGCGATGCCGGGCGCGAAGCCCATCAGTGCCAGGCTGGAGCCGACCAGGGTTGTCCCGGTCACTTTCAGGAACTGGCGGCGGCTCATCGATGGCATGCCGTTCTCCTGGGATGGCGGGGAGGCGCAGGCCTCCGGGCTGTCGTTGGGTACGGGCCGGTTATAGCACAGGCCCCCGGATGCCCATGTGGCACAAGGCGCGGCGCCTGCCGGACGGGCCCGGAAAGGGCCTGCTCTGGTAAAGTTGCGTGCCCGCCCCCTGGGGAAGCGTCTGCCGGGCCTGGTTCCAGGATGTTCCGCGCAGCCCCCGCCGTCCTGGCGCGATCCTCCGCGCCGGATCTGGAACACCGAGGAAAAATTTTGCGAAATCAACCAATTGGGTTCCGCGCATGAGCGCCCCGTCGAAGCCGTCGGACGCCGTTGCGCGCGGCACGCTGTACATCGTGGCCGCCCCGTCCGGCGCCGGCAAGAGCAGCATCGTCAATGCCACCCTGGCCCGTGACCCGCAGATCGCCCTGTCGATCTCCTTCACCTCGCGCGCGATGCGCCCCGGTGAGGTGAACGGCCAGCATTACCACTTCGTCAGTGCCGAGAAGTTCGAGCAGATGATCGCCGCCGGCGACTTCTTCGAGCACGCCTGGGTGCACGGCGACTGGAAGGGCACGGCCCGGCAGTCGGTGGAGCCGCAGCTGGCCGCCGGCCAGGATGTGCTGCTGGAGATCGACTGGCAGGGCGCGCAGCAGGTGCGCCAGCTGGTGCCGGGCACGGTCACCGTGTTCATCCTGCCGCCGTCCAAGCAGGCCTTGCAGGACCGCATGCGCAAGCGCGGCCAGGACAGCGAGGCGGTCATCGCCCAGCGCCTGGGCGCGGCCCGCGATGAAATGCTGCACTTCAACGAGTTCGACTACGTCATCGTCAACGAGGTGTTCGACACTGCCGTGGACGAGCTGTGCGCCATCTTCACTGCCAGCCGCCTGCGCCGGGAGGCCCAGAAGGTCCGCCACGCCGGCCTGATCCAGGCGCTGCTGACCCCCGATCCGGGTGCAACTGACTGATTCCAAAAGAATCGGGTAGGGGTTGGCTTGATTTTGTCCAGCCCCTGCCAGTACACTCCGTCCCCTTTCCCTCATTCGACTGAGCGGCCGACCGGTCGCCGGGAGCCCGTATGGCCCGCATCACCGTAGAAGATTGCCTGGAAGTCGTTAACAACCGTTTCGAACTGGTCATGATGGCTTCCAAGCGTGCCCGTCAGCTCGCCAACGGCGTGCAGGCCACGCTGGACAACAGCGAGACCGAGGACAAGCCGACCGTGCTGGCGCTGCGCGAAATCGCCGCCCGCAAGATCGACAACGCCCTGATCGACGAAGTCGAGAAGGCCGAGCGTGAGCGCGCCGAGCGCGAAGCACTGGAGTGGGCTGCCGCCGAAGTGGTGGCCGACGAAGACATGTCCAAGAACGACGATTGATCGCATCGATCAACGTAATCGTTGGATACACCGAACAGCCCGCCCCGTGCGGGCTGTTTCGCATTCAGGATTTGCCGTAAACGTCGCGCTGGAATAGGCTTCGGGCATGAACCCAGGCCCCACTGCCAAGGTCGCCGCAGCCCCCACTGCCGCCGTACCCGACTACGTCCTCCAGCTCGAACGCGCCGCCCATTACCTGCCGCCGGAACAGCTGCCGCTGTTGCGCCGTGCCTGGGAAGTCGGGGCCTCCGCGCACGCTGGGCAGACGCGCAAGTCGGGCGAGCCCTATATCACCCATCCGGTGGCCGTGGCCCAGGTGCTGGCCGAACTCGGCCTGGACGTGGAAGCGCTGATCGCCGCGATCCTGCACGACACCATCGAAGACACCCCGCTGACCCGCGAGGCGCTGGCCGCCGAGTTCGGCGAAGCCGTGGCCGAACTGGTCGACGGTGTCACCAAGCTGGACAAGCTGAAGTTCCGTGACCGCCAGGAGGCGGCCGCCGAGAGCTTCCGCAAGATGCTGCTGGCGATGTCGCGCGACCTGCGCGTGATCATGATCAAGCTGGCCGACCGCCTGCACAACATGCGCACGCTGGGCGCGCAGAGCCGCGAAGCGCGTGGCCGCATCGCCCGCGAGACGCTGGAGATCTACGCGCCCATCGCCCAGCGCCTGGGCATGAGCCTGGTCAAGAGCGAGCTGCAGAACCTCGGGTTCAAGGCGCTCTACCCATGGCGCCACGCCATCATCGAAAAACACATCCGCAGCCAGCCGGTGGTGCGCCGCGAAGCGATGGCGCAGGTGGAAGTGCAGCTGTCGCAGCGCCTGGCCAAGGAGGGCATCGAGCATCGGCTGATCAGCCGCATCAAGACCCCGTGGAGCATCTACAACAAGATGCGCGACGAGAACAAATCCTTCGACCAGGTGATGGATGTGTTCGGCTTCCGCCTGGTCGTGCGCAGCGTGCCCAGCTGCTATCACGCGCTGGGCTCGGTGCACGCCACCTTCAAGCCGCTGGATGGGCGCTTCCGCGATTTCATCGCCATTCCCAAGGCCAACGGTTACCAGTCGCTGCACACCGTGCTGTTCGGGCCGTATGGCTCGCCGATCGAAGTGCAGATCCGTACCGAGGAAATGGACCTGATCGCCGAACGCGGCGTGGCCGCGCACTGGACCTACAAGTTCGGCGGCGATTCGCCCAACAGCGCACAGAGCCGTGCCCACGCGTGGATCGTCGAGCTGATCGACTCGCAGCGCGCCGCCGGTTCCTCGCTGGAATTCCTCGACAACGTCAAGGTCGACCTGTTCCCGGACGAGGTCTACCTGTTCACCCCGAAGGGCAAGATCCTGGCCCTGCCGCGCAACTCCACCGCGCTCGATTTCGCCTACGCCGTGCATACCGACGTGGGCAACATGGCGGTGGCTTCGCGCGTGGACAAGAAACTGGTGCCGCTGCGCACCAAGCTGGTGTCGGGCCAGTCGGTGGAGATCATCACCGCGCGCTCGGCCACGCCGAAACCGCAGTGGCTGGAATTCGTGGTGACCAGCAAGGCACGCACCGCCATCCGCCACCAGCTCAAGCAGCTGGAGCACGAAGATGCCGTGCAGCTGGGCCACCGCATGCTCGACCGCGCGCTGGAAGCGATGGATTCGTCGCTGGAGCGCCTGCCGAAAGGCCGCTTGGATGCGTTCCTGGCCGAACACCGCTTCCCGCGCCTGGAAGCGCTGCTGGCCGAGGTCGCACTGGGCAACTGGATGCCGACCCAGGCCGCGCAGGCGCTGATGGCCTACGCCGAACTGCGTGGCGGCCCGCATTCGCGCCACCACTCGCAGGAGAAGATCCTGATCAACGGCAGCGAGCGCGGCGTGGTCACCTTCGCCGGCTGCTGCCAGCCGATTCCCGGCGACGAGATCATGGGCTACCACACCGCCGGCAAGGGCATCGTGGTGCACCGCATGGACTGCCCGAACCTGGCCGAGCTGCGCAAGTCGCCCGAGCGCTGGGTGCCGATTGGCTGGGACACCACCGTCTCCGGCGACTACGACACCTCGCTGGTGGTGGAAGTGGAGAACGGCACCGGCGTGCTGGCGCAGCTGGCCGCCGCCATCGCACAGAGCCATTCCAACATCGAACGCGTGGACTACCTGGACCGCGACTTCAACGCCGCCGTGCTGGCGTTCAACATCCAGGTGCGCGACCGCAACCACCTGGCCGAAGTGATGCGCCGCCTGCGCCGCCTGTCGGTCGTGCAATCGGTACGCCGCCAGTAGGTCCTGCGCGTACCGGTAGTGCCGGCCGCTGGCCGGCAACCCATGGATCCGCGACGGCATCGCGATTGCCGGCCAACGGCCGGCACTACCGAGGCGGCGCGGTAGATCCACGCCATGCGTGGATGCACCCCCAGCCGGTACAATCACCGCTCTGTTTTCCCCCAAGCACCGGAGCGACCCATGTCCCGCCAGATCATCAACACCGAAAAGGCCCCCGCCGCCATCGGCCCGTACTCGCAGGCCGTGCGCGCCGGCAACACCGTGTACTTCTCCGGCCAGATCCCGCTTGACCCGGCCACCGGCGACATCGTCGGCGCCGGTGACGTCGAAGCACAGGCCCGCCGCGCCTTCGACAACCTCAAGGCCGTGGCCGAAGCGGCGGGTGGCTCGCTGGACAAGGTCGTGCGCCTGGGCCTGTACCTGACCGACCTGGGCGAGTTCGCCAAGGTCAACGCGGTCATGCAGGACTACTTCCAGGCCCCGTACCCGGCCCGTTCCACCATCGAAGTCTCCGGCCTGCCGAAGGGCGCCAGCTTCGAGGTCGACGCGGTGATGGTCATCGACTGACCGCCACGTGGCACGCAAGGCGGCGGTCACCCCGGTCCTGTCACCGTCCGGCGAAGCATCCCTGGCGATGCTTGCCGGCGTCGGTCCGGCCGTGGCCGCCAAACTGCAGGCACGTGGCCTGGCCACCCTGCAGGATCTCTGGCTTCACCTGCCGCTGCGCTATGAAGACCGGACCCGGCTGACCCGCATCGAAGACCTGCGCAACGGCGTGCCGGCGCAGGTGGAAGGGCGGGTGGTCGCGGTCGAGCGTGGCATGCGCTACCGGCCGATGCTGAAAGTGGCGGTGGAAGACGAAGGGCAGGGCACCCTGGTGCTGCGCTTTTTCCACTTTCGCCAGCAGCAGGTCGGGCAGTTCGCGGTCGGCACCCGGCTGCGCTGCTTCGGCACGCCCAAGCCCGGCCACCTCGGCCTGGAAATCGTCCATCCCAGCTACCAGGTGCTGGGCCGCAACGACGATCCCGAACTCGGCGACCGCCTCGACCCGGTGTATCCCACCGTCGAAGGGGTCGGCCCGATGACCATGCGCAAGCTGATCGGCCAGGCGCTGGACCGCCTGCCCGAGGAAAGCACGCTGGAACTGCTGCCCAACGGTTGGCTCGATGGCCTGGGCCTGCCGCCGCTGCGCAGCGCGCTGCTGACCGTGCACCGGCCACCGCCGGATGCCGATCTGGCCGCGTTGGCGGCTGGTACCCACCCGGCGCAGCGTCGCCTGGCGATGGAAGAACTGCTGGCCCATCACCTCAGCCTGCGTCGCCAGCGTATTGCATTGCAGGCGCACCATGCGCCGCCGCTGGCCGGCCCCGGAAAACTGGCCAAGGCGCTGCTGAAGCAGTTGCCGTTCGCGCTGACCGGCGCGCAGGCACGCGTGTTCAAGCAGATCCGTGAGGACCTTGCGCGGCCCAGCCCGATGCTGCGGCTGGTGCAGGGCGACGTCGGCTCCGGCAAGACGGTGGTGGCCGCGCTGGCCGCCATGCTGGCGGTGGAGCAGGGCAAGCAGGTCGCATTGGCCGCCCCCACCGAGTTGCTGGCCGAGCAGCACCTCAACAATCTGCGTGGCTGGCTGGAACCGCTCGGCGTGCGCATCGCCTGGCTGGCCGGCAAGGTCACCGGCAAGGCGCGCGCCAAAGTGATGGAGCAGGTCGCCAACGGCGAAGCGCAGGTGGTGGTCGGAACCCACGCGCTGATGCAGGAGGCGGTGGTGTTCCAGGACCTGGCGCTGGCCATCGTCGACGAGCAGCACCGCTTCGGCGTGCACCAGCGCTTGGCGCTGCGCGACAAGGGCGCGGGCGGCAACAGCGTGCCGCACCAGCTGGTGATGACCGCCACGCCGATTCCGCGCACGCTGGCGATGTCCGAATACGCAGACCTGGATGTATCGGCCATCGACGAACTGCCACCGGGCCGCACCCCTGTGCAGACCGTGGCCTTGAACAATGACCGTCGCCCGGAACTGATCGAGCGCATTGCGCTGGCCTGCCAGGAAGGGCGGCAGGTGTACTGGGTGTGCACGCTCATCGAGGAAAGCGAAGAACTGGATGCCACCCCGGCGCAGGCCACCTATGAATCACTGCAAGCGCTGCTGCCGGGCGTTCGCGTGGGGCTGGTGCATGGCCGCCTGAAGGCTGCTGAAAAGCTGGCGACGATGGTGGCGTTCAAGGCCGGCGAGATCGACCTGCTGGTGGCGACCACGGTCATCGAAGTCGGTGTGGACGTGCCGAATGCTTCGTTGATGGTGATCGAGAACGCCGAGCGCCTCGGCCTGGCCCAGCTGCACCAGCTGCGTGGCCGCGTGGGCCGCGGTTCGGCGGTGTCGCGCTGCGTGCTGCTGTACCAGGCACCACTCTCGCAGATGGCGCGTGAGCGCCTGCAGACCATGCGCGAAACCAACGATGGTTTCGTCATCGCCGAGAAGGACCTGGAACTGCGCGGCCCCGGCGAACTGCTCGGGACGCGCCAGACTGGCCTGGCCGGTTTCCGCATTGCCGACCTGGCCCGCGACGCTGGCCTGCTGCCCGGCGTGCATGAATTGGCCGAGCGCCTGCTGGCCCAGCAGCCCGCGTTGGCCGATCGCGTGGTGCAGCGCTGGATCGGCACCGCTGTGCGCTACGCCTCGGCGTAGGCACCCCGGGGTCGGAGCCCTTTGCGCAGCAATGGCCTCTGACCCCATTTCCGGGACGCTCATCCACGCACGGCGTGGATCCACTGTAGAGCCGAGCCCACGCTCGGCTGCTGTGCGCGCTGCGCGCGGGAGTCGAGCATGGCTCGACTCTACAGAGAGCTCTTCCCCGCCAGCCGCGGGAAACCCGTTTTTGACGTTGCTGTCGAAGTTGCCGGCCAGCGGCCGGCACTACCGCGGGTGCAGGGCGCAGCCCTGCCAGAACCCCAACCCCCGTACTTGCAACGGTCATCATCCCGGTCCACACTTCGTTGCCGATCTGAAGACGGCAACGATGACCCACAAGATCCCCCTGTTGATCGACACCGATCCCGGTGTGGACGACGCCCTGGCCCTGCTGATGGCCTTTGCCGATGAACGGCACGACGTGGTCGCCCTGACCATCGCCGCCGGCAATGTCGGCCTCGAATACACCGTCCGCAACGCCCTCAAGCTCTGTGACATCGTCGGCCGCCCCGACGTACCGGTGTTTGCCGGCAGCCCGGATCCGCTGCTGCATCCCTCCGTTGACGCTGCCCACGTGCATGGCCGTGATGGCTACGGCGACGTGGACCTGCCGCCGCCGAGCCGCCAGGCCGAGGCCGAGCACGCTGCCCTGGCCATCCTGCGCCTGTCGCACGAACACGCCGGCGAACTGATGCTGGTGATGTTGGGCCCGCTGACCAATCTGGCGCTGGCACTGAAGCTGGACCCGACCCTGCCCCAGCGCATCAAGCGCATCGTGGTGATGGGTGGCGCGGTTACCTGCCACGGCAACATCACCCCGGCAGCCGAATTCAACATCGCCTTCGATCCTGAAGCCGCGCACGTGGTGTTCACCTCGTTCAAGCACCTGCTGGTGTCGGACTGGGAGGCGACCGTTGCCCACGGCCTGCCGCTGGAGGGCGCCGAGAAATGGCTGCAGGCCGATTCCGACCGCGCCCGCTTCTACGAACTGATCTCGCGCAAGACCCGCGCGCTGTCGGAAGATGCCAAGGGCGGCCGCTGGTATACGGCCGATGCGGTGGCCATGGCGTGGGCGCTGAATCCAGAAGGGCAGCTGCAGGTCGAGTCACGGCCGCTGAACGTGGAACTGAATGGCACGTTCAGCCGAGGCGCCACCATCGTCGACTGGAACCGCCAGACCGGCCAGCCGGACAACTGCGATCTGCTGATGGCCTACGACCAGCAGCGTTTCGAGGCCCTGGTGCGCCAGGCCCTGGGCGCGGACTGACCTCGATTGACCGCCACCGGTTGCCCCGAGCGGCAACCGGTGCTTATAATGCCGCTCTTGACCACCAGCCCATTTACGGTGTGAGCCCATGAAGGCCGATATCCATCCGAACTACCGCGACGTCGTCTTCCATGACGTCACCTCCGATTTCAAGTTCCTGACCCGCTCGACCATGGGCACGAAGGAAACCATCCAGTGGGAAGACGGCAACGAATACCCGCTGGTCAAGGTTGAAATTTCCTCTGCTTCGCACCCGTTCTACACGGGCAAGCACAAGGTCATCGACACCTCGGGCCGTATCGACAAGTTCCAGAAGCGCTACGCGCGCTGATCTGTCGATCCAGCTTCGAACCGACGGCCGCGCTCTGCGCGGCCGTTTGTTTTTCCCCAACGCCAACCCAACGGGCGTTTGGATGGACGGAACACTGCGTTCGTGTGACAACGCTTTTGCCGATCCGGGCCGCTCAACGGCCGGTGTCCGGCCGCCTGTCGTATACGACTTCCGTCTAGCACCCGACAAATGCTGCTGTGCGATAATGATGTGATCCCCGGCACAGGCCGAGGACGTCATTCACGTGCCTGACCAATGCGCTTGGGCAGGCGCCTTCCCATGAAGGAGCGCACACAGTGTCCGATCTTGATCAGGTCACGCTCAACGCCGGCGATAAGTCCGTCGTTCTGCCCGTCATCAAACCCACCCTTGGCAACGACTGCGTCGACATCGCGAAGCTGACCAAGGAAACGGGGTTCTTCACCTACGATTCCGGCTTCACCGCGACGGCCAGCTGCAAGTCCGCCATCACCTACATCGACGGCGACAAGGGCGTGCTGCTGTACCGCGGCTACCCGATCGAACAGCTGTCGGAAAAGTCGAGCTACGTCGAAGTGGCCTACCTGCTGATCAACGGCGAGCGCCCGAGCGCCGAGCAGCTGAAGGCCTTCACCGATGAGCTGACCGCCGAAGCCAACGTCGACGATTCGATCAACACCCTGATCGGCAGCTTCGCCAAGGATGCCCACCCGATGGCGATCCTGGCGGCCGCGATCGCGCAGCTGTCGGCCATCTACCACGACTCGCTGGACCTGTCCGACGCCGAGCAGCGCCGCAAGGCCGCCGTGCGCCTGATTGCCAAGGTGCCGACCCTGTCGGCGCTGATCTATCGCCACGGCAAGGGCCTGCCGGCCAACAAGCCGGACACCTCGCTGGACTACGTCAGCCGCTTCCTGAAGCAGACCTTCGAGTCCGCTGACGGCCAGTACGACCTGAACCCGGACGTGGTGAAGGCGCTGGACCTGCTGTTCATCCTGCACGCCGACCACGAGCAGAACGCCTCGACCTCGACCGTGCGCCTGGTCGGTTCGACCGGCGCCAACCCGTACGCGTCGGTCGCTGCGGGCGTCACCGCGCTGTGGGGTCCGGCCCACGGCGGTGCCAACGAAGCCGTGCTGAAGATGCTCGAAGAGATCGGCAGCGCCGACAACGTCGAGTCCGCCGTGGTCAAGGCCAAGGACAAGACCTCCGGCTTCCGCCTGATGGGCTTCGGCCACCGCGTCTACAAGAACTTCGACCCGCGCGCCAAGGTCATCGGCGAGATGACCAGCAAGGTGCTCAAGCAGCTGGGCGTGCAGGATCCGCTGCTGGACGTGGCCGTGAAGCTGGAACAGGCTGCGCTGCAGGACGAGTACTTCGTCGCCCGCAAGCTGTACCCGAACGTCGATTTCTACAGCGGCATCATCTACAAGGCACTGCAGATCCCGACCGAAATGTTCACCGTCATGTTCGCCCTGGGCCGTACTTCCGGCTGGGTGTCGCATTGGCTGGAACAGCAGGTCGATCCGGAAATGAAGATCGGCCGTCCGCGCCAGGTCTACACCGGCAGCGACGTGCGCGACTACCAGGGCTGATCGCCCGCAGCAGATTCTGCTGAGAACGCCCCGCATCTGCGGGGCGTTTTTTTTGTGCCCTGATCGGCTTCGGCGGATGGCAACCGCGGAACGTTGGTCCGCACGATAAGAGCCCGCTTCCGGATCTGAACGCGTTCTGACAATGAATGTCGCATTCACATCTTTTCGGATCTATTGCATGGGTATCACGTCGAAGGCGATAGAACCTGTGCGTACTGATCCCTGTGTGGAGAACGCCATGAACCGACTGATCGCCATCGCTTTCATCGCCACGCCGCTGGCCCTGCTGAGCCCGCAGGCCTTCGCGCAGTACACCGGGCCGGGGGCAGGGGCCGCTGCCAGCACCGTCGCTGACGCACGTGCGCAGCGCGATGACCATCCGGTGGTGCTGCGTGGCACCCTCACCGCCAAGATCGGTGACGAGCGCTACCAGTTCCGTGATGCCAGCGGCCAGATCGAGGTCGAGATCGATGACGAAGACCTGCCGCCGCAGGCCATCGGTGCCGACACCGTGGTCGAGCTGCGTGGCAAGGTCGACACGCATCGCTTCAAGCCCACCGACATCGATGTCGATCACGTCACCGTCGTGCCTGCAGGTTGAAGCCAACGGTAGCCGAGCGTGGGCTCGGCTCTACAAATTCAATGCAATGAGGTTTGTTGCATTGAACCGATGAGGGAAATTGCATAACCCTCGAACATTGAGCGAATTCAAGAATTCTCCTTAACACTCAGTGTTTTAGGAATGCTTGAATGGCCTGCATGGCAATGGATTTCTAACATTCTCTCCGTCGCCCGCATCCATCCCCGCGGGCGATGCTTCCCTCCCTTTTCTCCTTGGGGAGGGGAGCTTTCATATTCCCCCTGTCCGAGAGAGACACCCATGCACGCCATCATCAAGAAGGCCGCGCTTGCTGCAGCGCTGGCCACCGCTTCGCTGTCCGCGCACGCGCTGGAAACCAAGATCTCCGTCTATGCCGACGTCGACCCGACCCTGGCACTGCTGCGCGACGATGGCACCCCGCTGCCGGACACCGTGCAGCTGACCCACGATCCGCTGCGTGGCCTGCTGCCGTCGACGCAGCAGGTGCGCATCCATTCCAATGACGAAACCGCGGACATCGAGGTGCGCCTCGGCCATGATCCGGTGCTGACTAATGGTGCCACGCGCGTGCCGCTGGCCGTCAGCCTGAACACCGACGCGCTGACCACCGCGGTCACCGAGTTCAAGGCGGCTGACCTGTTCAACGGTGCCAGCTCGACGCCGGGTGCCTCCATCTCGATGCCCCTGACCATCGCCCAGGCGGGTGCCGGTGGCCCGCTTACGGTCAGCGGCCGCTATGAAGGCATGGTCTACATCGTCATGAACCAGAAGCCCTGATCCACGGCTTCCCGCGCCGGCCCGCACTCCGGGCCGGCCGCTACCCCAGCGTACCCCCATGACCCCACACGCCCCCGCTGTTACCCGGCTGGCGGTCGCGCTCGCCCTGGCGTTGTCCACTCCGCTGGCGGCCGCGCGCGGCGTCCCGCCCGGTTTCGAAGATCTGGTCGAAGGACAGACCGAACAACTCGACATCCAGCTGTTCGGCCGCTCGGCCGGGCTGTCGCCGGTGCGCGTCACCCTGGAGCATGTGCAGCTGGAAGATCCCGCGCGCGTGCTGCAGGCACTGGACCTGTCCGCCGAGGCGCAGGCCGCGCTGCTGCCGGCACTGTCGCAGCCGCTGCCACGCAACAGCCACCTGGCCTGCCGCTTCGGTGGCGCCGAGGCCGGTTGCGGCTATCTGGATCCCCCGGAAGACCCTGCGGCCGCGCGCGCGCTGTATGACGAAGGCGAGGGCGCCGTGCGCCTGTTCGTGGCGCGCAAGTGGATCGGTGGCGAGCCCGCCGCGGAACGCTTCCACGCGCTCAGCAGCAATGCCGAGAACGCTTTCCTGCACCAGCAGGTGCTCAACCTTACCGGTGGGCGCGACTACCAGTCGTTCAGTGCGCGCGGCACCGGCGTTCTGGGCCTGTTCCAGCGGGGCCATATGTCCGCCGACTGGTACTTCACCCAGCATCGCTACCGCAGCAGCGGTGGCGATGCGCATTTCGAATTCGACAACGTCTATTACCGCCATGACCTGGGCCAGCAGTACTACCTGCAGGCCGGGCGCATGGACCGCCGCAACCTGTCCAGCCCACAGGGTGGCACCTTCGGTTTCAGCATGCTGCCGCTGGACCGCTTCGACGGTGCCCGCGTGGGCACCACCCAGGCTTACGTGGACAGCGATGCTGCCGTGCAGGCCTCGCCGTTGACGGTGCTGCTCGCCCGCGATGCGCGCGTGGACGTGTTCGACGGCGAGCGCCTGCTGCAGACCTACTACCTGCAGGCCGGCATCAACCAGATCGATACCCGCAACTTCCCGTTCGGCAGCTACCTGGTGCGCATGCGCATCTACGAGGATGGCGTGCTGGTGCGTACCGAAGAAGCCCCCTTCGACAAGGGCGGCGACTGGACCGACAGCCAATGGCAGTGGTTCGTGCAGGGTGGCCGCCGCAACGAGCGGCGCAGCGATCGCTTCGACAGCGAACAGGTGGCGGTGGCCGGCATGCGCGTGCCATTGGCACGCGACCTGGCCGTTACCGCGGGCGTTGCCCATCTGGGCGGGCACAGCTATGGCGAACTGCGCGTCGACCTGCGCCGCGTGCTGGCCACGCAGGAAATGCGCGCAACGTTCAGCGGCATGCGCGGCAGCGATGGCAGCCACGGCCAGCAGCATCAGCTGTCATACCGGCGCAAGGCGTCCTGGAACATCTACCAGCAGCGCATGCGTGGCAAGGCCTGCCAGTTCGACGCCGATGCGCGGGACCGCCTGGGCTGCACCAACTCGCTCAGCGGATCGGTCTCGCTGCCGATCGCCGGTGGTACGGCGTACCTGGGGTATACCCGGCGCCAGACCTGGCGCACCGGTTGGAGCCGTCCTGGTGACCATGATCCGATGGCGCCACTGGATCCGTTCCTGCCGCCGCAACCGCTGCAACCGCACCGCGAGCCGCAGCTCAGCCGCACCTGGCAGGCCAGCTTCAGCCGCAGCCATCGTTGGCAGGATTTCAGCGTCTCCACGCGGCTGGGCCTGTGGCAGCAGCACAGCCACGACAGTGCCCGTGACACCCGCACGCGCGACCGTGGCATCTACCTCAACGTAAGCTTCACCCGCCTGCAGCGCAGCCATGTTGGCAACGGCCAGCGCCGCTATGCGGTGGACATGCGCCAGCCGCAGCACCAGCGGCCGGAGATCAACTACAGCGTCGGCCAGAGCTATCGCCAGGAGGTGGACGCGCAGTTGCGTGAGCTGACCTCCGAGCTGCGCGCCAACAACAGCGACCGCTACAGCGCATCGCTGGGCGGGCAGCTGCAGAACCGCTACGGAGAGACCGGCGCCACCGTGGCGTACTACCAGCAGCATGGCCGCAGCGAGACTGCCTACAGCGGCACGCACAGCTCGGCCTTTGCGCTGGGCCGGCGGGGCGCGTACTGGGGCGCAGGCAGCGGCGCCGACGCCGGGCTGGCGGTACAGGTAGGCGCCACCGATGACCTGGACCTGCAGGGCGTGGCGGCCGAACTGCAGGTGAGCGGCGCGGGCCGGCAACGGTTGCAGATCGGCGAGCGCCGGCTGCTGCCGTTGGCCGCCTACCAGTCGCACCGTGCCGAACTGCAGGACGCCAGCAACGACGCCAGCATGGCCGCCATCCGCGTGAGCGGCGTGGGCGGTGCGCGCCCGATGTTCCTGGCCCCGGGGCGGCTGATGCGCATGCCGGTGCCGATCGAAGTGACCTACACCTTCATCGGCACCGCCCGCACGCTTGCCGGCGCGCCGCTGGGTGGCGCCCGCATCCTCAACGCGCCGGTGCCCGGCACCAGCGCCAACGGCGGCTTCGTCGCCGACTTCCCGCGTCGCGAGACAACGCTCTACCTGCTGCAGGACGACCGCCTGCTGCACTGTCCGCTGCAGGTGCGCGAGCGCCGCCAGGTGGTGCTGCTGGTCGGTGCCGTGCACTGCGAACCGCTGGCCGTGGCCCAGCTGCCGGCGGAGATCCGCCAGCAGGCCCGGGTAACCCGGCTGCTGCAGGAACGCGCGCTGATCGCCGCCACGCCCCAGACCGCTGCTGCAGGAGGAACGCCATGAGCCGGCGTGTGTTGTTCGTGTTGATGCTGGTGTGCGCGCTGGCCGTGCTGATGCCACGAGCGTGGGCGCAGAAGTTTCCGGAAATACATCCGACAGATGAGACCCGTCGAGTCACCGAAAGCTGGGACCGATCAGCTGTCCCAGCCGAAGTCGTGCTCTGGTCGCCGATGACATTGTTGGCCTTTCAGGAAGGTCCAGATTCCCCTTATGAAGTTTCTCACCTTGTCTGCCTGTCCGATACCGATGCATCCCGCGGACGCTGTCCAGTGATTGGAAATCCGGAAGCACGTGGCAATGCGCTCCCCGTTTGGTTTTACATGACTGATCAGCGAACTGGACTTCGCACGGAGATTCATGCACTCGGCTACATCAAGAGGCCGTTGAATGGCCCTAACTGCTCTTCGGATCACTGGGGCTCACTGATCTATCCGATCTGGTCATCTGTACCAGATGTATGCCGACCGCTGATATCCGGCGGAATAGGTGTCTCTCTTGCCATTCGGAGCTCTGAACTGAAGCGCTTGGTTGCAGGGGCGTGGGCAGGGCGGATTGAACTCCAATTGCGTCAAACCCGTGGCGGTCCGCTGTTGGCGACCTATGTCTTCGATCTTGCATTCACCGTCACCGATTACGACGCGATCTCGATCTACTTTCCGGCCTTCGACACCATTGCGCCGCTGGTCAACATGGACCTGCGCTACGACCCCATCAAGCAGATGGTAGGCGGCCGCAAGCAGCTGGAGATGTGCCTCTACGACGGCCTCGGCTCGCAGAGCGAGTTCCTCGGCGTCACCGTGCGCGACAGCGGGCCGCGCCCGCCACCCGGCAGCGACTTCGCGGTCTGGCATCGCGATGGTGGCAGCGACGACCGCCAGCGCCTGGACTACCACGTCAGCCTGAACTACGGCGGGCGCGATATCCGCATGCGGCATGGCGTGGAAGAGCTGCTGCATGGCATCGAGAGCGCCGAACTGCGCCTGGTCATGCTGCCCGGCATCAGCCAGCCGGTCTATTGCGTGCCCACGCCGCTGACATTGCTGACACCTCCCACCCCTATCGCCAGCAAGCGCCCCGGTCTCTACGAGGGCGAGCTGACGGTGGAACTGCGCGTCCCCACCGCCAAACCCTGATCCCACACGGAGCCTGCCATGAACAAACTGATCGTCTGGATGCTGCCGTTGAGTGCGCTGCTTGCGCCATCAGCACACGCCAACCTGTCCATCCATCCCATGCGAACCGCGATGGATGCCAAGCGCGGTGCGCAGATCCGCGTCTACTCGCAGTCCACCCGCCCGCAGTATGTACAGGCCAGCCTGCGCCGCATCGACAACCCGGCAACGCCCCGCGAACAGGAGCAGGATATCGAGGTCGCCGATTCGGCCATTGCCATTACGCCGGGCAAGTTCGCGCTGTCAGGCGGTGGCAATCGCCTGATCCGGCTGATCCCCCTGCAGCCGGTGCAGAAGGAAACCGCATACCGCGTGTACTTCGAAGGCGTGCGCGGTCCGGAAGGCACTGAACTGGAAAGCAGCGAAGACGCTGCGCACGCCGACGTCGGCGTCAGCCTGGTGTGGGGCGCGCTGGTGAACGTGGTGCCCACCGACGGTGTGGTCAGCCTGAGTGTGCGCGGCAACACGCTGCACAACAGCGGCACGCTACGCGTGGGCATTGTGCATGCGGCCGAATGCACGGCGGCCGGCGTCTGCACGCCGCACGACCTCTCGCACAGCCTGTATCCGGATGCCGATTTCACCCTGCCGTTCCAGCCGCAGCCGGGCAATTCGCTGCGCCTGCGCTACCGGCTCAGCCAGGACGGCTATCGCGAGCACGTCCAGGACGTGGCCATCCAGTCCAGTTGACCCCCTCCCTGCGTCCCGCGCATGGCGCGGGATGTCTTTTCCGTAAACTGCTAAGGAGAAAGACCATGAATCGAATCTATCGACGTATCTGGAATGCTGCACGCCAGTGCTGGGTGGTAGCGAGCGAGCTGGCTGTCGCAAGGCAGTGTTCCTCATCGCCGAGAAGACTCCGGCTACTAGTCATTCCACTATCGATGTCTGCGGCCGGCTCCATTTCCGCGAACGCGGGCAGCATGTACTGGGGATGTTCGCCCTTCGATTGGGACAAGGCGGACGTCTATTGCGTGCCCATGTCAGGACAAAGTGAGGATGGAAAAACCTCTGCCAATGCAAAGATCTCCACCTCCAAGGACTATCTGATCATGGGGGGAGGTTCGTACAACGACGGCTCCTGGAACGCTACCTTTGGTCCCAAGGCCCAGATCATTGGCAACTACAACGCGGCATTGGGCCACAAGGCCAACATCAACGGCGTAGACAGCGTTGCCGTGGGCTACAACGCCAGTGCCCAGCTGGGGCACAGTACGGTGGTCGGTGCCAACGCCTATGGCAAGGGCATCGGCTCTACCGCGTTCGGAAACAAAGCCTCGGCCACACGGCAGAACTCGATCGCCATCGGTAGCGGATCGCTCTCGCAGAGCGAGAATTCAGTGGCGATCGGTGCAAATTCCCTTGCCAGTGAAGTGAACACCGTCTCCGTCGGCAGCGACAAGGAGAAGCGGCGGATCGTCAACGTAGCCGATGGGCGGATCACCGCTGCCAGTACCGACGCCGTCACGGGCAAACAGTTGTACGCGACCAACAGCAAGCTGGGTGCGGTCGAAGCAAACGTCGGCACCATGAAGAATGATCTGACAGCGGTTCGGACGCTTGCGCAGTCCGCCACCAATCGCATCGATGCCACTACCCTGGCACTGGGCAAGGGCGCGGTCGCAGAATCGGGCAGCTACGGCATCAGCACCGCCATCGGCAACAATGCCAAGGCCTACAACGGCCGCAGTGTCGCACTCGGATTCGATGCGCTGGCCGGCGTCGATGCGGAGGGCAATCGAGTGACCGGCCAGAATGCCGGCGTTTCCATCGGTGCAAACACGCGCAGCGCGAACGGCGCGGTCGCGACCGGATTCCGGGCCATTGCCAGCGGAAACTTCTCCATTGCCGTAGGCGGTGACGCCAATGCGGCCGCCGAACATGCCACTGCAATCGGGTACCTGAGCAAAGCCACGGCAAAGCAGTCCACGGCGCTGGGGCGTGGCAGCGAGGCCAAGGCGCAGTTCGCCACCGCGCTGGGCAATCTTGCGGTATCGGCCAATACCAGTGCCGTGGCACTGGGTGATCGGGCCAACGCCCGCCATGACAATGCGGTGGCACTGGGTGCCGGCGCTGTCACGGCGTCGGTCAACTCCGTTTCGGTGGGCAGCGCTACGCTCAAGCGCAAGATCCAGTACATTGCCGATGGCGTGGTCAGCAATGGCAGCACCGACGCGATCACCGGCAATCAGCTGTTCGCGACCAACCAGGCCCTATCCGCTGCCCAGAGCACGGCCACGAGCGCGCAGACGGCGGCCAACGCGGCCAAGGCCGACGCCGCCAAGGCGCTGACCGAGACGACCGCGCTCGCCGGCCTGGTCTCCCAGACAGGCGCCACCCGCAATGTCCGCCTGGGCGGGAAGAACAGCGGCACCGTACTGGACGTGCGCAACAGCGCCAACGCCAGCCGAAAGGTTGCCGGTGTGGCGGATGGCGACTTGGATGACAGCAGCAACGAGGCTGTGAACGGCAAGCAGCTCAATGCCACCAACGTGCAGGTCGCTGCCGTGGAGAAAGCGGCTACGGCCGCGCAGGCGGATGCAACGGTTGCGAAGGCAGATGCTGCCAAGGCGCTGGTCAGCACCACCGCTCTGGAAGGACTGGTCAGCCAGATCGCCGCCAACGGCAATGTCCGTCTGGGTGAGAAGAACAGCGGAACGGTGTTGGATGTGCGTAACAGCTTGGGCACTAATCGTAAGATCACTGGAATTGCCGACGCAGACGTTGGTGCGGGCAGCAGTGATGCGGTGAACGGCGGGCAGTTGTTCTCTTCCAATCTGAAGATAGCAGTGCTCGAGGAGAAGAGCCGTCTCTTTGGGGCAGGCAATGAAGCTGGTGCGGCCTCAGCACGCGCCGGTGAGTTCGGGGTGGCGATAGGCAACGGTGCTGTGGCATCAGTCGATTCCGAAGGAGGGGTCGCCTTGGGTGCATTCGCTGGCGCACTCGCCAGGAACTCCGTTGCCCTTGGGCGCGCGGCCAGCGTGGAAGCCGGAGCGGTTGCCGGATTTGCACTTGGCGCGGGCGCCTATGTGGCTGCAACTGACGGAATTGCGATTGGCGCCGGTTCGGAAGTTGAGGCTGGTGCAGATGGGGGCGTTGCTCTCGGCGCTGGTTCCGTTGTGGCTGAGAGCGACACTGTTTCTGTTGGCAATGACAGTCTCAAACGTCGAATTACAAATCTTGCCCGCGGCACCGCTGATCACAACGCCACGACCGTCTCTCAGCTGAAGGACTCCCTTGCCACCCTCGGTGGCAGCGCAGGGATGGACGCCAACGGCAACATCATTGCCCCGACCTATTCGGTGCAGGGTGGTACGCAGAACACCGTGCAGGACGCGCTGATGGCGCTCGATGGAGCTGTCACCACCGCAGGCCGCCGTGCGGACATGGTGGAAGGCCAGCTCAACTCGATCTTCCAGGATTCACCCTCGGCCCGTGGCGATGGCAGGAGCCAGATCGCGCTGAGTGGCGCGAACGGCATGGTGTTGACCAATCTGGCTGACGGTCGGGTGGCGCCAGGAAGCCGTGATGCCGTAACCGGCAATCAGCTGTACGCCGCGGAGCAGAAGATCTCGCAGAATCGAAATGATCTGGAGGCGATGCGCAAGGAGAGGGAGATGGGCGAGCGGGCCATGCGTGGATTGGATACGAGCGGCCCGATCGATTTTGGCGGTGCGCGTTTGACTGGAGTGGCCGAGGCTAAGCTGTCGGCTGACAGCTCGGATGTTGTGCGGGGCAGCCAGCTCTATGAGACCAACAGCCGTGTTTCGGCCATGGAAGGCATCAGCCAGTACGTCAGTGTGGGTGCCGCTCCAGGCTATGGTCCTGCTCAGGCTGGACCGGTTGGTCTTGCAATTGGGAACTTCGCTAAGACCGGCAACGATGGAGGAACTGCAGTGGGAACCCATGCGAAGGCACTGGGCAGAAATTCCATAGCCCTTGGTCGCGCTTCGGTCGTGCATGAGGATTCCGATAGCGGATTTGCGCTAGGTACTGGAGCGGAGGTAGGCATTGCCGGAGGTGGTGCACGAGGAGGCATTGCTATCGGTGCTGGAGCAAAAGTGGGTAAAGGAGCGAATGGTTCGCTGGCAATAGGCGAAGGCTCTCAGGCGAATGAGGCCGGAGTGGTTTCATTTGGAAGTGCAACTACTTATCGCCGCCTCATAAACATCGCCAACGGCACCGCCAACCACAACGCCGCCACCGTCGGCCAGCTGCGCGGCGCGCTGTCCGCGCTCGGCGGCGAAGTCGATGCCAACGGCAACATCGTCGGCCCCAGCTTCACCGTGCAGGGCCAGTCCCAGCCCACGCTCAATGGTGCATTGGAAGCGCTCGACGGCGCAGTGGTCAGCACCACCTCGCGCGTAAACCACGTCGAGTCCCAGCTGCGCAGCGTGTTCCAGGACACCCCCTCGGTCCGCGCCGACGGTCTCAACCAGCTCACCCTGGCCGGAACCCACGGCATGGTCATCTCCAACGTGGCCAATGGCCTGGTCGCCGCCGGCAGCCGCGATGCGGTCAATGGTGGCCAGCTGCATTCGATGCAGCAGCAGCTCAACGGCCGTATCGATGGCCTGGAAGAGCGCATCGATGCGCCGCAGCCGCGGGCAATGGCCGTCGCTTCGGCGCCGGAGCCGGAAGCACCGGTGCCGCAGGCCGAAGGCGGCCAGCAGGTGGCGTCGGTCGGCGAGGGTGAGAAGCCCGCGCCGCAGCCGAAGTCGAAGCAGGACGACACGCCCAAGCCGCAGGTCGATACCGCTGAATTGGAGAAGATG
Source organism: Stenotrophomonas sp. GD03777 (assembly GCF_029842485.1). Taxonomy (NCBI): domain Bacteria; kingdom Pseudomonadati; phylum Pseudomonadota; class Gammaproteobacteria; order Lysobacterales; family Lysobacteraceae; genus Stenotrophomonas; species Stenotrophomonas sp. GD03777. Next base: position 7,912 of record NZ_JAOCGL010000020.1, on the reverse strand, counting down.
CTGGCCCGCGCCAACGAGTACACCGATGGCGCGATCAGCAATTTCGAACGTCGCCTGGACAAGATGGACAAGCGTTTCAACCGCATGGCGGCGATGAGCAGCGCACAGACCGCGATGGCGATGAACACTGCGGGCCTGGCCACCTACAACCGCCTCGGTGCGGGCGTGGGCTACAGCGAGGGTGAGTCCGCGATGGCCGTGGGCTACCAGCGCGTGCTCAACGAGAAGGGCTCGGCCACCTTCAGCCTCAATGGGGCGTTCACCAACAGCGGTGAACGCAGCATGGGCGTCGGCGTGGGCATCGGCTGGTAAGCGATGGAGCCCCGGCGTGACGCGCGTAATCCGCCCCGCCGCGCCGGGGTCCTTGCCGAGGAGATGGCAATGTATCGATGGGTAAGCCGGTTCATCAGCTACCGCACGTTCTACCTTTGGCGGGCACGTTTTTACTACTACACCCGCAATCTGGACCGCTGGCTGCTGTTCGCCCTGCTGTGCGTGGCGGGCATGGGCTTGGCGGTCTGGTACACCTGGCGGGTATCGCGCGTGCCGCCGCCGCGCGTGCATCCGGAGGCGGCCGCACTGCGCGTGGAGAACATCACCCAGGAGGCGATCCACCGCATCGTGCTGGTGCGGCATGGCGGCCCAACCCCGGGCGAGCCGTTCACCACGCCGGAGGATGTCCGTGCCGGCACGCTGCGCACACTGCGGGTGCGGCAGCTGCTGGACAGTGCGGTGGTGTGGCAGCTGAAGGCTCACATGCTGGCCGACATCGCGACGTACATCGATGCCACGGGAAGCTGCTTCCCTTTCCCGTGCTGGCAGGTGAGCCATCGGCTGGAACTCATGCGTGCGGCGGAGGCGGAGAACGCGGCCATCAACCGGGCGCTGGAGCCGGTGCTGGAGGTGCCGCTGGACAGGATGCCCAACCTCAACGGCGGTGAGCGCGCGCGGATACAGACGGCGTGGTCCGATCCGTTCGGCGATGTCTACAACCAGACCTGGTTGTTGGGCGATCTGCAGAACATGCACGCGCGGATGATGATGGCGTACCCGCAGCGGGCGGGAGCCCCCTGGCTGATGCGCCTGCTTGGCGATGAGACGGAGGAGCAACACCATGATGTCTGGTAGGGCAACGTGATCTGGCCCCCTGAAAACGGACGCCATGAAGCCGTTTCAGGCGGCAGCCCGGAGCTGCCGGGCGTAGTTGTTAGGCGAGTGGTAGCCCAGCGCCGAGTGTAGCCGGGCTGGATTGTAGAAGCCGTGGATGTAAGCAGCGATGCACTGGCTGGCTTGTTCCCTACTGGCGTAAGGCTCGGCAGCCTCTTCTGTCTTGAGCGTCGCAAAGAAGCTCTCGGCCACCGCGTTGTCCCAGCAATTGCCAGGCCGGCTCATGCTTTGGACCACGTCATGGGACTGCAGCAGCTGGCGAAACTCGTTCCCCCAGTACTGCCCACCACGATCTGAATGGAAGATCAGGCCGGGTCGTTGTGGATGCAGAGCCCAGGCATTGGCAAATGCTTTCACCACCAGCTCTTCAGTCAGACGCTTGGAAACGCTGTAGCCCAGCACCTGCCGGGTCTGGACGCTGATGACCACGGCCAGATGCAGCCATCCCTGGCGGGTGGGGACATACGTGATATCCCCGACCCACGCCGTCGGTCCGGTTCCGGGGGCAAATTGCCGATCCAGCAGGTTGGGGGCGAGCTGAGATGAGCCGCCGGAGGACTTGGGTCGGAATCGGCCTTTGGTCTTGCCCTGGATTCGCTCCTCGGCCATTAACCGTGCCACGCGCTTGTGGCCGACTGGATGATTCCTGACTCGTAAGGCCCTGACCAGCCGACGTCGCCCATAACTGCGCTTGCTGGTCACATGAATGGCCCGAAGCTCGGTACGCAGGGCCGAATCGGCATCGCACGCTTGGGCACATTGCCGACGCAGGTAATCATGGAATCCAGAGACAGAAACCCCAAGAACCCGACACAACAACCTGGTCGGGTAGTGAGTCCTTTGACTGGCGACGAAGGCGTACCTCACTTGGACTCTCTGGCAAAGAACGCCGCCGCTTTTTTTAGGATTTCCCGCTCCATCTTCAGATTGGCGTTCTCGGCCCGAAGGCGGCTGATCTCGCTTTCCAGGTCGGTGGTTGGCCTGCGAGCCTCAGAGGTCAACGACCGGCCAGCACGGACCGCCTCAAGCCAATTTGCCAGCGTCTTGACCGACATCTCCAGCTGACGGGCTGCTGCGGCAGGCCCGAGCGACTCGGCCAACTCCACGGCTTGGTGCTTGAACTCATCGGTATAGCTACGACGGGTGATACGGGACATAAGGGACCTCCAGGTGCGATCAAAGTATCGCTTCTTGGCGTCCGCTGACGGGGGGGCAGATCAACGCACCTCCTGTAGAGCCGAGCCATGCTCGGCTGCTCTTCGGTCAGCTATCCGGATGCCTGAAGCACCGTGCGGACCAACGGTCCGCACCTGCCAGAAGAAGGAAGCAGGCAACGCGTCTTCTGTAGAGCCGAGCCATGCTCGGCTGCTCTTCGGTCAGGTGTCCGGATGCCTGATGCATCGTGCGGACCAACGGTCCGCACCCACCAGAAGAAGGAAGCAGGTAGCGCGCTTTCTGTAGAGCCGAGCCATGCTCGGCTGCTCTTAGGCCAGGTGTCCGCACGCCTGATGCACCGTGCGGACCAACGGTCCGCACCCACCAGAACCCGCGCAGCTGTCACCCGCCGATATACGCGGTGATCTCCGCTTCGGCCAGCAGCTGCCGCAGCTGTGCGACAGACGCGCGTCGCATCGGCTTCTCATCCACCGGCGACAGCGGCGCCTGGCGCAGCGCATCGTACGGCAGCACGGCCAGGTCAAAGGTCAGCTCCTCGGCACTGAACACCCACACCGGCACGTCCAGGCTGCGTTCGCGGTCCATGCGCAGCCGGCGCGTCCGCGATTCGGCGGGAATGCCGTGCTCGTCCAGGAAGCGATGCACGGCTTCCGGGTCGTCGCTGTGCAGGTGAAGCTGCACCGGGCTGTTGGCATCGGCGGTGCCTTCCAGTACCGGGCCGGCCAGCCGTGGGGCGAAGCCGTGCAGGAACTCCAGCGCGCGCATCGCAGCCTCGCGGCGGCGCTGCAGTTCATTGCCGTGCTGGGGCCCGGCGAACAGCCGCTGGTACTCGCGCAAGGCGTCTTCGATCTCGGTGTTGCGCGGCAGGGAGGCATCGTCGTGGATGCCGAGCCGGCTGGCGGCCTTCAACTTGGCCTGGTGGTAGTCGCGGATGCCGCCTTCAGCCATCAGGCGGGCGGCTTCGTGGGCGAGGCGGTGGCGCCGCTCGCGGGTCTGGCTGGCAGCATGCTGACGGGCGCGATGCATGCGATGACTCCTGTTGCGACCTGGCTACAGACTAGCGCACGGATGTGACATCCGCGTAGGTATTTCACGGAGGGGATGCAGAGCCGAGCCCACGCTCGGCTGCTCTACGCGGGGCCCGGAGCCGAGCATGGGCTCGGCTCTACAGTCGCATCGGTGCCAACCCACGGTTGGCACCCACTGCACCCTTCCTCAGAAGATATCGAACGCGGCGGCGTCGGCCTGCGGCGTATTGAGGTTCAGGTCGTAGTCGGTCAGGCGATCCATGTCTTCCACCTTCACCCACTCGGTCGCGCCGTTGAGCGTGGCCTGGACCATGCCGCTGGGCGGCTCGTTCTGCGCGATCGGGGTGTCCTTCAGCGCGGTGCGCATGTAGTCGATCCAGATCGGCAGCGCCGCCTTGCCACCGTACTCGCGGTAACCCAGCGAGCGGAAGTCGTCGCGGCCCACCCACACGGTGGTCACGTACGGGCCGCCGAAGCCGGAGAACCAGGCGTCACGATGGTCGTTGGTGGAGCCGGTCTTGCCGCCCACGTCCTCGCGGCCGAGCACCTTGGCCTGCACACCGGTACCGCGCTGGACCACGTCGCGCATCATCGACACCAGCTGGTAGGCGGTGCGGGCGTCGATCGCGCGCGGAGCGGTGCGGGCATCCGGGTTGGCCGGAGCGGCGGCAGTTTCGGTCTTGGCTTCGGCCTTGGCCGCAGCGGCCGGGTCCACCTTCGGGGCCGGGGCGCCGAAGTTGAAGCCATCCACCACCTGGTTGACCGGCTGATCGCTGCTGCCGGCGCAGTCGCGGCAGGCCAGCGCCGGGTTTTCCTTGAACACCAGGTTGCCGTCGCGGTCATTGACCTGGTCGATCAGCCAGGTATCCACGCGCGAGCCGCCATTGGCGAACACCGCGTAGCCACGCGCCACCGACAGCGGGGTCAGCGATGCAGTGCCCAGCGACATCGACAGGTTCGGCGGCAGCTCCGATTCGGCAAAGCCAAACTCGCTGATGTACTTGCGCGCGTAGTCCACGCCCATGCCATCAAGCAGGCGTACCGAGACCAGGTTGCGCGACTGCACCAGCGCTTCACGCAGGCGCATCGGGCCGCGGAAGCCGCCGCCATCGTTCTGCGGGGCCCAGGTCTTGCCGCGGCGATCGCGGAACACGACCGGGGCGTCGAGCACGATCGAGGCCGGGTTGTAGCCCTTGTCGAAGGCGGCCGCGTAGACGAACGGCTTGAAGCTCGAACCCGGCTGGCGGCGGGCCTGGGTGGCGCGGTTGAACTTGTTGCCGGAGAAGCTGAAGCCACCCACCAGCGCCTTCAGCGCGCCGCTGTGAGCATCCAGCGAGACCAGCGCGGACTGGCCGCGCGGGATCTGGTCCAGCAGCCACTCCCCGTCCTTGGCACCGGCGCGTACGCGCACGATGTCGCCGCGCTGCACCAGCTTGCCCGGGGTCTTGTTGGTCCACTTGGCGGCGCCGGCCGGCAGCACGATCTCGGTGCGGTTGGCCAGCACCACCGTGGCGCTGCCATCGGCCGCGGTGCTGGCGACGATTGCCGGCAGCAGGCCGGCCTGGCCGTACATGCCGCGCAGGTGCTCGGCCAGCGCGGCGGTATCGTCGCCGGCGCCCAGCTGCACCTGCTTCTCCACGCCGTGCCAACCGTGGCGGTGGTCGTACAGCAGCAGGCCATCACGGACGGCCAGGTTGGCGGCGGTCTGCAGGGTGGAGTCGATCGTGGTGGTGACGTGGTAGCCCTTGTTGACCACGTCGCCGCCGAAGCGGGCGATCATTTCCTGGCGCACCAGCTCGGCCACGTAGGGTGCATCGACCTGCACCGGCGGCTCATGCGCGGTGGCGTGCATCGGCACGGCCTTGGCCGCGTCGGCTTCGGCCTGGCTGACGAACTTCAGGTCGGCCATGCGCTGCAGCACGTAATTGTCGCGGCGCTGGCGGGCACGTTCCGGGTTGGAGATCGGGTTGCCCGACGACGGGAACTTGGGGATACCGGCCAGCGAGGCCATCTCGTCCAGGTCCAGCTCGTTCAGCTTCTTGCCGTAGTAGAACTCGGCGGCGGCCGCCACGCCGTAGGCGCGGTTGCCGAAGAAACTCTTGTTCAGGTACAGCTCGAAGATCTCGTCCTTGCTCAGCTCGGACTCGATCTTGCGCGCCAGCAGGATCTCGGCCAGCTTGCGGGTGTAGCTGTACTCGGAGCTGAGGAAGAACTGGCGGGCAACCTGCTGGGTGATGGTGGAGCCACCCGGCACGCGCTTGTCGTTGGTGGTGGCCAGCAGCCAGACCGCACGGCCGATGCCCATGTAGTCCACGCCGCCATGTTCGTAGAAGCGGGCGTCCTCGGTGGCCAGGAAGGCCTGCTTCAGCCGCTCGGGCACGTCCTTCATGGTGACCGGGGTGCGCCGGGTCTCGCCGAACACCGCCATCAGCTTGCCGTCGGCAGCGTAGACGTACATCGGCTCCTGCATTTCCACGTCGCGCAGGGTCTGCACGTCGGGAAGCTTGGAGGAAACGGCATAGTACAGACCGCCCACGGCGGCCGCGCCGATCAGCGCCAGGACCAGGACAATCAGGAAGATCCAGCGCAGCCAGCGGCGGAGTCGAGTCATCGGGTTCAGATTCCGATTGCGAATTTCGTGGTCGCAGAGTATAGATTACGCAAGGTGGCGGCTGGGGTCGGCACCGGGGAGCGCAAGGGGAACAGTCAGGGGCTGCATGGTGAATCCGTGAGGGATTTCACAGCAGGGCCGTTGCCATTTGCTAAGAATACGTTATTAATGCTCGGACGCAGGTCTTGCGTCCAAGTGCCCGTCGGCAGGGGAGAAACCGTGGGGCTCATCCCAAAAAGTCAGTCGCCGCTTGTAGGCGTCGACATCAGTTCGACTGCGGTAAAGCTTTTGCAGCTGTCCCGCAGCGGCAATCGTTTCCGCGTGGAACATTACGCTGTGGAACCTCTTCCGCCGAATGCGGTGGTGGAGAAGAACATCGTCGAAGTGGAGGCCGTCGGTGAGGCCATCCGCCGGGCGATGAACCGTTCAGGCAGCAAGGCCAAGTTGGCCGCTGCCGCCGTCGCGGGGTCGGCGGTGATCACCAAGGTGATCCCGATGCCGGCCGATCTCGACGAAAACGACATGGAAGCCCAGATCGAGCTGGAAGCGGTCAACTACATTCCGTATCCGATCGAGGAAGTGAACCTGGACTTCGAGGTGATCGGGTCGATCCCGAACAACCCGGAGATGGTCCAGGTGCTGCTGGCCGCGTCGCGTTCGGAGAATGTCGAGCTGCGCCAGTCCGCGCTGGAGCTCGGTGGCCTGCAGGCCAAGGTGATGGACGTGGAGGCCTTTGCGGTCGAGAACGCCTACGCCCTGGTCGCCAGCGAGCTGCCGGTGTCCATCGACGGCGTGGTTGCGCTGGTCGACATCGGCGCCACCATGACCACCCTCAATGTCCTGCGCGGCGGTCGTAGCCTTTACAGCCGCGAGCAGGTGTTCGGTGGCAAGCAGCTGACCGACGAGATCATGCGCCGCTACGGCCTGAGCTACGAGGAAGCCGGGCTGGCCAAGCGCCAGGGCGGCCTGCCGGAAAGCTACGAGATGGAGGTGCTGGAGCCGTTCAAGGAAGCCACGGTCCAGCAGATCAGCCGCCTGCTGCAGTTCTTCTATGCGGGCAGCGAATTCAACCGCGTCGATCACATCGTGCTGGCCGGCGGCTGCGCCGTGCTCGGTGGCCTGCCGGAGATGGTCGAGGAACAGCTGGGTGTGCCGACCGTGGTCGCCAACCCGCTGGCGCAGATGACCCTGGGGCCGAAGGTGAACGCGCATGCGTTGGCCCAGGATGCCCCCGCGCTGATGATCGCGACCGGTCTGGCGCTGAGGAGCTTCGACTGATGGCACGCATCAATCTATTGCCCTGGCGCGCCGAGCGGCGCAAGCAACGCCAGCGCGAGTTCTACGCAATGCTGGGCATGGCCGCTGTCGGTGGCCTGCTGTTGTCGCTGATGATCTGGTTCTATTACGACCGCCAGGTGAGCGGCCAGATGGACCGCAACGCCTACCTGGAAGCCGAGATCGAGAAGGTCAAGGAACAGAACAAGGAGATCGATCGCCTCGACGCGCAGAAGGAACGCCTGCTGGCCCGCAAGAAGGTGATCGAGGAACTGCAGGCCAAGCGCTCGCAGATGGTCCACCTGTTCGACGCGCTGGTACGCACCATTCCCGATGGCGTGGTGCTGACCGCGCTGAAGCAGGAAGGGGATGTGCTGACGCTGGAAGGCCGCACCCAGTCCAACGCCCGCGTTTCGGCCTACATGCGCAACCTGGAGACCTCCGGCTGGATGACCAATCCGGAGCTGTCGATCATCGAAGCGCGTGACCCGGAGAAGGACAAGGATGGCAAGGTCGGTCCGCTGGCCGACATCAAGGCGCTGCCCTACGTGTTCGTGGTCAAGGTGAAACTGCCGGCACAGAGCGAAGAGGTCTCGGCGACGCCGGGCCTGAACGCCGATGGGTCGGTGGCGACGGCTCCGCCGGCACCGGTGGC
>NZ_JAOCGL010000002.1:0-118567 GCF_029842485.1 Stenotrophomonas sp. GD03777 | reverse complement strand
AGCGGCGCGGCGCAGAGCCGGTCGCTGGAATGCACGCGGTTGCGCTAGAATCCCCTGACCGCGGCGCTGCCGCCGGTGCACCACCCATGCCGCTTTAGCTCAGTTGGTAGAGCAACTGTCTTGTAAACAGTAGGTCATCCGTTCGATTCGGATAAGCGGCACCACTCGGGAAGCACCGAAAGCCCTTGAAAATAGGGCTATCAACGAAAAAGGCCAGCGCGGTGCGCTGGCCTTTTTGCATCCACCGGTAAAATTGCCGGTAAAATTAGCTCTTCTTTTTTGGTTTCACGGCCGCTCTCACCACCGGTACAGAATGGTCGTACAGCTGACGCATGGCTTCGGTCACGTGCCCGCCAGCACTCTTGTCCTCGCTGTCGGTGATTCCCCGATGCTTCAGGCCATGGAGCGCGAACCGCTGCTCCTTCTCGATCACGTCCTCCTCAACGGCACGGCGGATCAGGCGTTGCCAGGCGCTGTCGAGCGCTGATTTCGTGAGCGGGGTGCCGGACTCCGAAACGAGAAGGCGTCGCTGCTCCGGTTTGATCGGCACCGGCCGCCCATGGGCTTGCATTCGTTCGTCCCGGTAGGACTGTAGCCACTTTACGGCCGCGCGCAGATCCTTGGTCCACAGCGTCACGTTGTCGCGCGACCCCTTTCGGCGATTGCTGCGAATGCCCTCCGGCTGCAGGTTGGCGTCGGTGAGAGTGTTCACCTCAATGCCGCGCAGGCGAACCGCATAGGCCAGCATCATGACTGCAGGGAGATAGGGCGGACAGCTGCCAGCGGTGTGCGCCTGCCGGCTGGCGCACGTGCGTGCGAACCGCAGCACCGCGTCGAACGCGTCGTGCTCAGGCATGCGCGCGTCGCGCTTCTCACGCACCTTGCGGATGCCATCAGCCGGATTGGTGGAGCAATGGCCGTGTCGGATACCCCATGCAAAGAGACGCCGCAGGTAACTGGCGACGCGGTTGGCCGCTGCTGGGGTCGGCGGGATCATGGGCAGCTTGCCGATGGCCGGCCGTCCGGTGGCCAAGGTCTCCACCACCCGCTGCAGGACCGGCACCGAAAGATGCTCGATGCGCTGTTGGCCAAGCGGACGCCCGTCGCGCAGAGGGTAGCAGCACGCCTTTGCGGCGCAGTAGTCGTAGCTCTCTTTCGACTTCTCCGACAGGTCGACGTACTCGCTGGATCGCTTGAATACCTCGACCAGGTATTCGAGGGTTCCGCGAACGTTGCCGCCGGCTCGCGCCTCCATGATCGCGTGCAGATCCGAAAGGCGGGCGCGCCGCGAGGCCACCGTTTCCTTCTTCTGCCCGATGCCCTCGGGGTGTGGGTCGAGCACGTACCAACGGCCTTCGCCCCAATACACGCCGCGTGGCAGCGATCCCTGGTCGATGTGACCAGGGATCTCCGGGTTGAACTTCCTTTTTCGACCACGTGTCATCAAACCAGTTCCAGCAGTGTCGTTTCGTGTGGCAGTGCTGTTGCGCCGGGCAGACCCAAGGCCGCGTTGATGGCCTCCACCGTGGTCCAGATGCGCCCGCGCCGGTCGTATTTATACAGAATCCCTTGAGCGTCCGCCCACCGCTCCACCGTGGTTGGTGTTGGGGGCGGACCGTCAGGGGCGCAGATCCGTTGTAGATCGTGGAAGTGCAGGATCTGCGCCATGCTCAAGCTCTCCCTGCGGCGAACAATTTCATCTGTAACACGTTGCTTTCCAACCGTTCCTCCACGGCCGCTGCGGTCGGTTGCAGGCCGTGCTGCTTGTGCCAGTGCGCCCACGCCAGATCGAACGTCGGGTGCTTCGCCGTGGTGCTGCAACGGCATTCGATAAGGTGGCCACCGCCCGCGCCCTCGCGACGTAGATCGTGGATGTACCGCGCCGGGTGGTTATCCGGACAGGCGGGGAGGGCGCGCAGTGGCGTCTTCTGTCGCTGTGTCATGCGGCCTCCCGCGCGCCGTCACAATCGACACACGGTGCAGCCAGCGCGAACGCCACGGCAACGGTGTACGCACCCTGGGCGAAGGGGCTGGTACCGGCAAGGATGTCGGCGGCGACGTGAGGCAGGCCAGCGCTCTCGACCTCGGCCGCGAGGAACCGGCGGGCGGCATCGACATCAGCCATGGATGACCTCCCGACGGACGGCCATCGGGGCACGGCGGCGCAGCGCCTGTGGGATCTGGCCTACGGCCAGGCCGCTGCGCCGGCGGCGCGGTGGGCGCGACTGCCACATCTTGAGCATCGTGGCGCCGGCGACCGGCAGCAGCACGCACATAGCCAACAGCGCGACGAAATCAGCCATTGGCCACCTCCTGTGCAGCCTGCGCCACGGCAGCGGCGGTTGCCCGCTTGCCGGGCAGCATGTTGGCTACCTCGTAGGGGAAAGGCACGCGGTTGGCCAGGTCGGCAAGCTCGGGCGAAATCCAGCTGGTCTCGTCTTTGAAGTCGGTTCCACTCACCAGTTCCCAGCCCTTCCTGCTACCCCTGCGGCGCTCGAACACGCACTGCGCGATCTTGGCCGGTCCCATGTTCAGCATCGCCGTGGCGATGACGCGGTTGTGGGTGATATGGAGGGTGACCGTAGCGCTGGCGTCGGTTTCACCGTCTGCCGCAGCATTCACACAGTTATGCACACCCGTGATAGCCTCCGCACCGGGTCCGGTGCTGGAATCCAGCGACTTTGCGAGGGTGGTCATGGCTTGGCCTGTCATCTGTTGCATGGTTCTCTCCTGAACTTCGTTGGTGAATGGCCTTGGGGGCGGTGTTGGCGCACTCCCCGCCGGGCCTTTGCTGTTGCTGCGGGTCTTACTTCTGGAACACCCAGCACTTCACGGTGCTGCTGACCATCGGGGTGGAGCGGATCGCGCTGTTGACGGCGGTGTTGGCGCTCACGAACTTGTGGCGCTTGGACTCAACCAGCAGTCGGCGCAGGTCGCCAATGTCAGGCACCTGCTGGCCGTAGTAGCCCGCCTTCTGGATGAACTCGTTGAGGTTGATGGCGATGCGGGTGTCGTCGCGCGAGTGATTCAGCACGGTTCGCCTGTCGCCACTGGCCTGCATCTCGATGTACTCGTACGCATCCCAGAACTCGGAGACGATGCGGTGATCGGCGCCTATGGCGTCCTGACGTTCGGTGGCCATCTTGACCAGGGCGTCTCGGGTCTCGCGCACCATGTGGTCCGGCAGGTTGACCACCAGCCGTAGCGCATCGAGCAGGGCAAGCATCTGCGCGTGGTTCTTGATGATGCGCTCGACGCGCAGCTCCTTCTCCTCGCGCAACCTGGCTTCGTAGAACCGAACGCGCTCGGCGAACTTCTCCATCACGGCGGTTTCCGCCTTGAGCGCTGCCAGCAGGAAGTAGCTCAGCTTCTCAACCGGTAGCGCATTGAGATTGTCCGCAGCCTGCCGGCTCTCGGTCGTCGCAGTCGGCTTCTTGAAATGCAGCTTCACGATGCGCGTGAGAATGGCTTCGCTGCCATCAACAGGCGCGTTCTGGCTGATGACGATGGTTCCCTGGAACGGCGGCTCGTAGGTTTCGTTGCCGCCGTTGCGCACACCGCGCGTGGCGAGGGTGCCGCCGCCGTAGTAGTCCTTCAGTTCGTCCCACTCGAACGATTTGGCGTGCGCCTTGTCCCCGTTGTCGCTGCGGTCGGCTTCCAACAGCACAATGGGCATGCCGGAAATCTGCCCCATGGCGCGGGCGCGGCCGGCCTTCGTGGACTTGGCGGGGTCAAAGCCTTCATGATCGGCGCGGGCGAGCAGCTTCCATAGGAAGTTGAGCAGCGTGGTCTTGCCGGCGCCGGCCTCGCCCGTGGCTTCCAAGAACGGGAACGACTTGTGACTGCTACGGATCTGATTGGCGTACAGCGAGCCGAACCAGAATGTGAGGGCCACGATCCCGTGTGTGCCAAAGCACGTCCAGAGCCAGCCGACCCAGTCGGTGGAGTAGTTTTCGTGATCGCGCTGGATGTCCATGCGGATCGACCGCTGCGTGGTCTTGATGCGCAGCTTGTTGAACTCGAAGTAGTCCTCAGCGTTGGCGAGGGTGACCTCGCCGGCGCGCACGGCCAGGTCAGGAAAGATGTATGCCTTGTGTTCGGGGCTGTACCCGACGAAGTCGACCGTGTCGACCTTTTTGATGTTGAACAGCTGGTCTTCCATCATCCGGTCCAGCTGCTGGCCGCTACCGCTGAACACAGCACCCTGGGCAAGGCTGATGATGCGCTTCTTGAACTCGGTAGCACTGGCCACCTGGGCGCCGGTGAAGGTACCCTTTACCGATGGCGCGTCGTGCGGGAAGTCAACGCGGAAGTAGTACCAGCTTTCGTCGGTCGCTTCGTGGCGCTGGAAGTAGAGCGCCTCGGGGTAGCAGTTGGCGATCTGCTGCACAGACGCACAGGCGCGCTGGATTTTGGCCACCGCTTCATCGCTGAGCGTGCCTTCTTCGTCGTCGGGATTCTTCTCGCGCATCATCTTGTCGAAGCGCACTGCATCGAACTCGAACCAGAACAGGCGCGAGGCGAACTCGATGTGGAACTCGGTCTTCTGCTCGCGCTGGTAGATCACTAACCCCTTGTCCACGGCCGTGCGCGCCATCAACACGGCGCCGTTGTGGCGCGCCTGGTCGAGGTCGGCCTGCCACTGTGCGTCGCCGTCCTCCGCCGCCTGCGCACGCAGGTGCAGATCGTTCCAGTCGGTCTTCTTCTCGCCCAGCTGCTCGATCTGCGCGGCCAAGCAGCGATAGCCCAGCTTCTCGGCCCGGCGGGCGTGCTTGATGGTGTAGGCGCGTGCGCCAGGCTCATTGTCCAGGCCCCACACCAGCACCGGCAGGTCGTTGGGACGTGCGGCCTTCAGTTCCTTGAGGGACAGCTCGGGATAGGCGTTGCTCGACATGGCGGCAACGGCGCAGATGCCGCGCTGCAGGAGCGCGATGGCGTCGAAGATGCCCTCCACGATCCAGACCTCGCGGGCGGTGCGCAGCTGATCCTGTGCGGCAGCACCCCACCACACGCCCGCGTAGCTCTCACCCGGCGCAAAGCGCGCCTTCTGCTTGCCAAAGCGGTGAGGGCGGTCGATCAACCGCTCCCACCATCCGCCCTTGACCAGCGGGAACCGCACCGTGGCGGTACCCTCGCGCTTCGTGCGGTCGTAGTAGCTTTCCTGCGTATACAGGCCGCGCAGGGCCTTTACGTTGAAGCCGCGGCCGGTGGCCAGGTAGGCGTCAGCGGCAGCATGCGGCGCCTGTGGCGTCTGCGGGTTGCTCTTGGAGTAGTCGTCGAACAGGTCATCGTAGAGGTCGCGCACGCGCACCTCTTGCCCGCACTTGGCCTGTCGGCCACAGCGCAGCACCCACGGCTTGAGGTAGCTGGTGTAAAGCTCCTTCTTGCCGCAGTGGGGGCACTTGCCCCCGCGCATGTACTCGGTGCCGCTGCGGTGCTTGAGGCCATAGTCGCGCTGGATGCGCGACAGTACCTGTTGGCGGATTTCCTCTTGCATGACGGCTCAGCCTTCGTTCGCCGCGTGAGCGGCGGTGCGGTGGTGTTGCATGGTTCTCTCCTGACCGTCCCCGATGGCGTTGGCGCGCTACCGAGGGCGGAGTGGTGCATTACTCAACGGCGGGGCGGGACCGGCCGATGATCGCGGCGAGGTCTTCGGCCATGTACTGCGCGACGGCGGAGGTGTGATCGGCCTCGATCTCCAGCATCTTTGCCGCCTCGCTCGGCAGCTTGGCCAGCAGTTCGGCCGCAGCCGCGATGCGGCACAGTCGCAGGTAGTCGGCAAGGCTGATCACCTGGTCGCCGCGATCCATCGGGCCGGGCAGTACCGGTGTATGCCCGTTGTTGCTGGCCATCAGTTCACCCCGCCTGGGTAGCTCTCGCCCGTGCGCAGCCACTGGAAGAAGCGCTCGGCCTCGCCCTCGGCGAGCAGGTAGACGACAGTTCCAATCTGGATTCCCCCGGCGGCAGTCCGCAAAAGATTGCGTGAGTGATGCGCGGTGAACGTCGCTGCTGTGTCCGACTCGATGTGTACCAGCGCCAGAAACAGGATCTTGTGCTGGTCGAACGAGGCACGCAGGCCGAGGCCAGGAATCGGCGTTTCCAGCACGATGACCGGACGCAGGTATGGCTCGGGGATGGTCACGTTGTTGGGCGGTGCCATCAGTGCGCCCCCTGGCTATCAGCGCCGCGAGCGTGCCTGCGAGCATCGCACTGTGCGGTATAGGCCATCAGCACGTCGCCCAGGGTGATGGCGAGTGGGGATACGCCCACACCGACCAGCCGGGCAATGAACGCCTGATAGTCTTCGTTGGGCCATTCGAGGGTGTCGGCGATCAGGCCGAAGGCGAGCGAAATCTGACGCGCGGACGGGTTGCCGGGCGTGGAAGGGGCACCGTGAGGCACGGGGACGTCTCCTGTTGACGAGATTGGAAACCTCGGCGAGACGTTCTTACGCGACGCACCGAGGGTGTCGGGAGGGTAAGAACCGGTCAACAGTCCGGCGGGCAGTTTTCCCCTTGCGGGTGTTGTATGGCTGCCGCCCTCCCGACGCAGGAAAGCGTCGGTGCGCTCGAAAAGCAGGCGCAAAAAAACCGCGATGCTGACGGGCGCGGATACCGCTGTTGACTCGGAGTTCTTACGCTCCTTGCGGCAGATCCTGCTCCCCGTCCGTGGGGAAGTCAAGTAAATCTGTGTAGAAATGTGCAGATTGGTTGAAGCTGCGGACAGGCTCATGCGGACACCTGTGCAGCAGCCGTCGAAGGCAGCACGACATACGCGCCGCCCGCTGCGATGTGGGCCTCGACCAGGGCGCGAAGCTCGGCAGCGTCGCGCTGCTTCTGCGCGAACGGCACGTACTCGATCCCAGCGGGGGCGGTGACGAAGCTCGGCAGCATCGCCGAGGACCATCCATCAAATTGTGTCTTGTGGCGCATCACGGGCGCAGCACTCCCTTGCTGGCACCGTACGGCGCCAGGTCAGTTGGTCGTGGAAGGGGAAAGGTGGATCAGGTGGCGGGTTGTTCGCCGCCGTCCTGTGGTGTGACGTGGGGGGTGTCGATCCAATCCAGCTGCATTTCGCCCCGGTCCTGTCTCCAGCGTTGCAGCAGCAGGGCGCGCTCGTAGCCGGGTGTCTGCGGTAGTTCGCAGGCCGGGGCGTTCGGCATGCCGCTGGGGCTGGAAATGCTGGTCAGTTCAGAGTGGCCGGTGTAGGTAGCGCCGCATACCGGGTTTTGACACACATAGGCGTCGGTACGCAGATGGCGGTGCTGTAGGGCGCTGGTGCGCTTCGTCAACGGTGTGCCGCATGCGTCACAGGTGAAGATGGCGCGCTGGCCCATGACGGCGCTCATGCCTTGGCCCTGCGCTTGGCTGCGGTCGCGACAGCCTTCGCCGCCGCCGAGGCCATACCCCGCGCGGTCTTGGTGGTGCGAATCCGGGCGGATTTGGGCGATTCTGTGTGAGAATCAGGGGCGGCTTTCATGCCGAGGGCTACAGCGGCTGCGTGGGTCTTGCCGATCCGGCACTTGCTGTCGATGCGCAAGGCGTTGTTCACGGCATGGCGGCTCAACCCGTTGGCTTCTGCGAAGGCAGCAATCGACATGCCGTTGTCGACAAGCCACTGGCGCGCCTGCTCAGCAGTGCGCAGCTTGGATGCGGTAGTCCGTCGTTTGGCGTTCATTCCGTTTCCCCTGTGTATTTCTGGGTGAAATGGTGGTGAAGTTAACTGCACCTGTCAAGGGGGAATTTGCGTGTCTGTAGGTATTCGCCTGAAAGAAGAACGGAAGCGGCTGGGTCTGACCCAGGAGGCCATGGGATTGGCCTGCGGTGTTGCCAAGCGCACGCAGATCCTGTTCGAGCAAGATGCCCACCTGCCCGGTGGGGCCTACTTCGTCGCCGCTGATGAACTCGGCGTCGATGTGATCTATGTGCTGGTGGGCAGGCGCGAGCGCCTGGCCGAGGCTGATGCCGACCTGCTCGATGCGTGGCGCAGTGCGTCGGCTTCGGCACGTGCCGCCGTGATGGCCGCGCTGCGCGGCGTGGCGCCGGCGTCGACCACAAGCGCGCCTCGAACCTCCTTCGAGAACACCAGCATCGGCCAGCAGATCAGCGGCGATGTTGATCTGCGCGGGCAAAAGATCGTTGTCAAGGCTCCGAAAGGATCGAAGAAGGCCGCCCGCTGAGGCTCACCCCACATCGCATTCAGGCCGCTAACTCGCCCGTACAGGGCGCCGGTGGGGCGCGGTTTTCGATGTGAGGGACTATGGGTTGCAGCAGTGATGTGAAGCGTGGCGAGGTGGTGTGCATGTGCGGCGGGCCCACCGTGTTCGAGGGGGCCGTGATTGGCCAGGTGTTTACCGGCGATGTGCAGATGCAGTGTCCGCATGCGCACCACCACAGCGCGCAAGCCGACGAACGCGAACGGGCGCCCACGGAGACGGGGCGCCCGTTGTCGACAGCATTGATCGCGCTTGCGATCTGGCAGGCCACTTACCCGGCGGCAGCGGTTGCGGATGACTGCGGATCTTCGCTCGCGCATGCCGCCATGTTCTTCGCCGCAGGCGCGCTCACGCGTTACTTCAAGCCGAGACTTCTGCGCTGGATTCGCCGCCGCGCTCAAGCTCCAGCGCGGTAACAAAGCCGCCGCCGCCGTCGACGGTGTGGGTAGCTTTGGACACCAGCCAATCGGTGCCATCAATTTCCGGTTTGAAGCCGCTCACCGTCACGGTTTGCTCTGGGTAGATATCGGCGCGCCCGAGTGCGAGGCGGTAGCTGAGCTGGGCGGTGCCGCGATCAAGCCGTTTGAACTCTGCCTCAGCATGCTGGCGCGCTTCCTCCGCAGTGGCATACGTGGGCTGCAGCTTTTTCTCGTTCTCTGACGTGCCCACCAGGACGCCGGTGCGGCGTGCGGCCTTGCGGTCGCCCCAGTACGCGCGCACGCCTGTGTACTTCTCGCGGTCAGCCACGGTGTAGCGGTGTTGATCGCCGGATGCGCGAGTGATCTGGACACCGGGAAGCGGCTGGCCGCTGGCTGTCTTGCTGGCGCCGATGGGCGCGAAGATCAGCGCGCCGGCTTTCACCGTGGCCACCGCATCAAACCGCTTCCCCAAGCGCGTCAGGAGATTGATATCGCTCTCGTTGGCCTGGTCGAGATGCGGGATGCGGACGGACGCAAGGTTTGTGGCAATGGACGGGCGCAATGAATGCTCGGCGGCGATTGTGCCGAGAATGTCGCCCAGGGTGGCGTCATGCCAGCTGCGCTCGCGGCGGCTGCGGACAGCTCCGGTCAGATCCGCCGAGCGCGCCCGGATGGCGACGATATCGGGAGCGCCGCTGTGCTCCACGTCATCGACCACGAACGTGCCCTTGTCGAACAATCCGCTTTCACGCCAGCCGATGGCCACCTGCAGCGTGACGCCGCGTCGCGGTAGCGCCACGCGCCCATCATGATCGTGCAACCGCAGATTCAGTTCGTCGGCTTCGTCGCCCCGGCTCTCCGTCAGCGACAGGTCCAGCAGTCGCGGCGCGAGACGGTCGGTCAAATCCTGCCCGTCCAGCACCACGCGCCATGCAGGGATCGGGTACGGTGCCGCCCTCATGCGACCGCCTCGGTGGCGCCGTCGTCCTGGCGCTCCAACTGCATCTGAAACTCGATCAGGCGCGGCGTGCCGTCGGGAAAGAACTCCTTTCGCGTCTCGCTCAGGCTGACCAGCAGATAGGCGCCATATACGCGCCCACTGCCCTCTACCAGCGCCTGTGGCTTGCCCTGGTCGCCCAGCTCTCGCAGTGTGTCGAGCACCTGCAGATCGTCCACCAGCTCGGCGGCGATGGTGCCCTGCAGGGTGATGGTGTCGTCGCCTGGGCCGACGTACTGGCGAGCCGGGCGTGCACCCAGCCGGTCGCTGCTGGCATGGCGCCACGTCATCTGCCGCTGCAGCTGCTCATAGGCCGCTGTAGACAGGGAAAACACAAACGTGCCGTAGGTCATCATCATGGCGGTGTGCCTCAATCGCTCAGACGGGAGCCACGGCGGCTGGCCCGCTCGCGCTCGATGGTTTCAATGGTCTGGCGGACCAGGTCGGCGATGGCCTGGCCGTCGCTGCCCGGTGCCGCTGTGATCTGGATCGTGTAGCTGTTGCCGCCTGCGGCGCCCGTGGCGGCCTGCGCGGCACCCGGCGCCACTACCGGGCCGGCGCTGGCCATGACGGGCAGCGCAGCGGCGCCCAGGGCGATTCCTGCGCCTGCCTGCTTCATCCGGTCGCCCAGGGTGGCCACCTGCGACAGCGGCTCGCCCTGGCTGCGGTCGAGACCACCGGCCAGGCCCTGCATGGTGAAGTCGCCGAACTGCGCGAACACGCGTGAGGGGCTATGGATGCCGAGCATGCCCTTGAACTTGCCCACCACGCCCGAAGCGACGCCGGCGACGGCGTCCATGGCCGCGCTGCCTTTGGACACGATGCCATTGACCAGTCCCTGCACCATGTCGATGCCGGCCTGCATCATCTGCGCGGGCCATCCGAGCAGGATCTGATTGACGCCCGCCCACATCGCGCTCAGGCCAGAGCGGATCTTGTCGCCGTTGCCGGTGAACAGGCCCACGATCAGATTCCACGCGCCCTGCAGGTACGTCCACGCACCGCCAACAGCGTTCTGGATCACCGGCAGGATGGTGGTAAAGGCGCTGACCAGCCAGCCAATGGCCTTCACCGCCATGCGCAGGTTCACCGTCAGCACGGTGGCCAGGATCTGGCCGAACCCGCGCCCCGCATCGGTGGCGCCCTGCAGCTGCTCGCTGGTGGCCTCGAACGGCGCGAACAGCTTCATCACCCAGCTCCACGCCTGGCTCATCGCCGAGGACACCATGTCCCATACCGGGCCGAGCGGTTCGAGCGCGGTGGCCAGCTCCGCCATGATCGGATTGACCACGTCGAGAATGCCCTGCCAGGTGCCGATCATGAATGCTTTGATCGGCTCCCAGTATTTCCACACCAGCGCTGCCACCACGCCGATGGCGGCGCCGATGGCCAGCAGCGGCAGGCTGATACCCCCGAGCAGCGGCAGCAGCATGCGGCCAACGTTGAACAGCATCGGGAACGCCCGGCCGCCCAACGAAAGCACCTGGCCCAACAGCTTGCCCAAGCCGCCGCCACCGCTGAGCAGCACCACGGCCTTGTGGATCTGCGTCAGCGCCATCGCGCCGACCCCACCTGCGACAACCAAACCGCCGAGCGCAGCAGCCAGCGCGGTGCCGCCGATGGCCAGCTTGGCGATGGTGGCGACCATCTGAGGGTTGCTCTTGACCCACTCGGCCATGCGGTCGGCGACCTTGGCCACGCGCGCAGCCAGTTCCTTCACCGTGGGCAACAGCGTCTTGCCGATGCGCTGGGACAGCACGATGGCGCTGTTCTTGAGCAGGATCAGGCCATTCTCGGCCGTGCCGACACGGGCGGCGTACTCGGCGTTCATCGAACCGCCGTACTTCTGCTCATCGGAGACCTTGCCCAGGTTCTCCTTCAGCAGGTCGAGGTTCGTCAGCAGCGGTGCGATGGCGCCGATGGACTCGCGGCCGAACAGCTGCGTCATGGTCGCGGCCTGTTCGGCCTTGGGCAGCTGCTTGAGCCTTTCCAGCACGCCGAGAATCGCGCCGCCGGCATCGTCCTGCATCGCCTTGGCCAGATCCCCTGCCTTGAGGCCGAGCTTGTCGAACGATGCCACCTGCCGGGCAGTTGCGGCATCGCCCGAGGACAGCGTGAGCAGCATGTTCTTGATGCCCGTGGCAGACACTTCCGACTCGATGCCCATGCCGGCCACCGTCGCGCCCAGCGCCGCCAGCGGGCCGCTACCCAGGCCGGCGACCTCGCCAAGGGCACCGATACGGTTCACCACCTCGCTGATCTTCTGCACGCTGGCCGGGCCTGTGTTGCCCAGGTAGTTGATCTTGTCGGCCAGCACGACAACGTCATCCTGGCCCATGCGGAACGCGGTGCGCCAAGTCGCCATCGTCTGGCCGGCGTCTTCGGCGGTGGTGTCGAACGCCACACCCATCTTCGCCGCGTCCTCGGCGAAACGGGTCAGCTCGTTGCTGGCGATGCCGGCCTGGCCGGCGGCGGCGACGATCTTGGCGATGTCGGTGGGCACCATTGGCAGGCGCCGCGACAGCTCCTGAATATCGTTGCCCATCTTCTCGAAGCCGTCTGGCGTGTCGAAGTCCACCACCTTCTTCACGTCGGCCATAGCCGACTCGAAGTCCATGGCCTGAGCGATGGGCAGGACTTGGGCGCGCAGCGCGCCGAACGCGGCCAGTGCGACACCCGCGCCGTGGGCTGCTGCGTTCATGCCGGCGCTGTGGATCTTCTGGCTACGGGCCTTTGCTGCGTCCAACGCGGCCAGGCGAGCGCGCTGCTGCTCCATCTGCTGCGAGGCGGCGGCGATATCCGTGCGCAGCCTGCGCTCATGCGCACCGAGCTGGCGCGTGCTGATGCCGGCCCGATCCAGTCCCGAGCGCAGCCGCTGCAGCTCCACCTGCTGCTGCTTCTGCTGGGCGCTCAGCTGGGCGGCGGCAGTCTTGGCCTGGCTGAACTCACGGCTCAGCTTGCGCGTGGGGGTGCCAGCCTCCCTCATCTGGCGGGCAAGCGCCGCCACCCGCACCTGCGCCTGCTGGTAGCTCTGCTCGGTGCCGCGCAGCGCCTGCTGCTGCTGGCGGTAAGCGCTCACATCCCGCTGGGCGCTGTTCAGGCGCCGGAGGGTGGCTTGCTGCGCCTGCAGGACCGAAGCCAGCCCCTTGCTGCCGGCCATGACTTTGCGGAAGGGAGCGGTGGCCTGATCGAGAGCCTGCAGCACCACCTGCAGGCGAAGGTTGCCGCCGCTCATGCGACGACAACCGCTGCGCCGGCTAGGCCGAGGGCGTGTCGGTCGGTGAGGAAACCAGCGCCGCCAGCAGGCGGCACAGCGCGCTCAATGCCCAGGTCAGCAGAGTGCAGACTCCGCAAAGCAGGAGGCCCGCCAAGGCGATGAAGACAACTATGTCCATGGGCGAAAGGTATCACGGCTCGGCTCCACTTCTTACACGGGCGCGCTCGCGCCATTCGATCAGTTCAAACAGCGAGAGGGCCGATAGCTCGGTGAGGGTGAATGGGAAGATCACCGCGATATCGGCCATGAAATCCTCTACGCGCTGAGGAATTCCCGCTGCGCCTTCGGCACAAAAAAACCAGCGGCGAGGGTGCCGATGGCGACCAAGTCGGCAGGGTCCAGCTTGTTCACGTCGGCAGCCGTCAGCGTCGGCTCGGTGATGCGCGGCAGCAGCGCGGCCACCGCGCTAACGTCGATCTGCAGCAGGTCCACCAGCTTGATGCCGCGCAGCTCCCCAGCGTTGGGCTTGCGCAGCTTGATGGTGGCGATGACCTGCTCGCCGCGCTGGATTGGGTAGTCGAGGGTGACCGTGTTGGCGTCGATGGCTTCGGCGCCGGCGGTGGTGGTGGCTTTGTCAGTCATGTCGTAGGTCTCTCAGGGCAGAGGTAGGCCGGACCGCTGAGGCAGTCCGGCTATGTGGGTCAGGCGCCGATGGCGCGTCGCTGGCCGGCCAGCTGGTCCACGCCGTTGACGATGAACACCATGCCGACCATGTCGATTTCGATCTCGGTACGGCCGTTGATGCTCAGCTTGTAGTAGCTGGCGGTGGTCTTCACGCTGAACTCGGTGTCGTCACCGACCTTGCCGGTGCCGGGGTCAATCTCGCTGTGGCGGCCGCGGATGACGATCTCCACCGCATCCACGTCGGCGCTGTCTTCGCGCTGGTATGCGCCAGCGAAGCGCAGCTGCACGGCGTTGTGGGCGATGGCGCCGTACTGGCGCAGCACGTCGCGCATCAGTCCGCCGCACTTCCATTCCAGTTCGATCTTTTCCTGGCCGAGGTCGATATCGATGGGGCCGAGCATGCCGCCGGCGCGGTATTCCTCCATCTTGCGGGTCAAGGTCGGCAGCTTGACCTCGGTGACCTGGCCCAGGTAGCTGAGGCCGTCATTGAACAGGTTGAGATTCTTGAGCTTGCTGGGCATGGACATGGGAGTGGTTCCTCAGTACGGCATCAGCCGTTGATACGGGCCGGGAAGTCGGCGAAGTAGCGGTCGGTGATGCGCTGGTTCAGTACCAGGTTCTCCAGCGGCGGTACCGGCGTGTAGTCGTAATCGATGGTCACCCGGCCGGCCTTCAGCTGGCTGGGCTCGTTGGCGGCTTCGTCGTACCAGGCCGATGCACCCAGCACATAGCCCGCGTTCACCAGCTCGCGGAATTTGGCATTGATGCTCTCCAGCATGTCGCGGATGAGCGACGGATGCTCGGGCTTGTCGATGTAGACCATCTGCGCCTCTGCAATGGTGTCGGCCAGGATCTGCGCGGTGCGCGTGGCCGTCTCGAAGGCGAACAGCGGGTCGTCGCTGCAGGTTCGCGAACCCCAGAACTTGTAGCCGTTGGAGTTGATGAGGGTGGTGATGTCGGCGGCGTTCAGCAGGCCAGCGTCGGTCGCCGGATCTTGCAGGTCCCAGTGCACGTCGCGGCTGATGCCGGTCACGCCGGCGACGGCCACATTGGAGATCGACTTGTGCCAGCCCTGCTGCTCATCGATCATCGCGCGCAGGCCCAGGGCGCGGGCGGTCGCGAACGCCATGCTGGTGGTGGCGTCGGCAGTGTTGAACGCGACGAAGTCGGGATAGATCAGCATCAGCTCGCGCTGGCTGAACTGCTCGCGATAGGCGATGGCTTCGCTGACCGAGGCACTGGCGGCACAGCTCGCGTAGGCCATCGCGCGCAGCTTCTTGGCGATGACCGCCAGCGCGGCCGAAACCGGCTGGGTGTCCAGACCGGGTGCGCCCAGGATGCGCGGACGCACGCCTACCTGCGCCTCAGCCACCAGCAGCGCCTGCATGCCGGTGAAGGTGGCGCCGTCCTTCTTGCCGATCACGTTGGCGGTGGTGGCGCTGTCGTCGGAACCTTCGGCGACGCGCACCACCACGGTAATGGCGTTGGCCTGGTCGGCAATGGCCTGCAGCGTGGCGCGCAGCGTGCCGCTGGTGCCGGCCTTGCCGACGGCGCCCAGCACGTCGGTCAGCAGCACCGGTCGGTCGAGGGGGAACAGCGTGGCGTCAGCGTCCTGCGCGGTGCAGACGACGCCGACAACAGCGGTGGCAACAGTGCGGATCGGACGCACGCCGCCGTTGATTTCGATGACGCGTACGCCGTGGTGGTAGTCGGTGGCCATGAGGGGACTCCTGCGGTTATGGGGTGCGGAAGCGAAGCGGGACAGAGAGACGGGTGGTGCTGGAGGCGCCGGCGGGCACCGTGCGCTGGCCATCCAGATCCAGCACGAACGTGCCTGGGTCCTGACCACGCGAGAGGGTGATGCGGCTGAGGCGCAGGCGCGGCTCCCAACGCATCAGCGCCGTTGCAGTAGCGCCATACAGGCGCAACCGCGTGGCTTCGTTGAACGGCTGGTCGATCAGCTCCGGCAGCAGCGAGCCGTAGTCGCGGCGCTGGATGCGCGAGCCGGTGGGAGTAGTGAGAATGTCGGCAATGGACTGCCGCAGATGCGCGGTGTCGTCCTTGAAACTGCCTGCCTGACCGTCCATGCCGATCATGCCGGCGGTCCCGACGTGCCGCTGCCCGGCTGCACCGCGCCGTGCTTGTGCTGCTTGAGGCTGATGCCGCCGCCCACAACGTCCTCGGACGCCTCAGCCTTGCCGTTGATGGTGACCTGGCCGGTGATGCTGGTATCGCCGTTGATGGTGACCGGCCCGTTGATCGTCACGCCACCATCTGCGGTGATCGTGGCATTGCCACCGCTGGGCAGGATGGCTGCGAGCGCATGTGACGCGCTGTCGTAGCTGATGACAGCGCCATCACTGAACTTGACCATGACCAGATCCGCATTGTCGGACGGGGCGGGGTACTGATCGCAGTACAGGCCGCGCAGGGCGACCGCATTGGCCAAGTCGCCGTCGCTGCACACCAGCGTCACCTGCTCGCCGACGCTCGGCGGTGCCCACACCGCGAGCGTGCCGGCGGCGGATGCCAGCCATGGGATGTAGTCGGTATGGGCCTCGCCCGTGCGGACACGACACAGCGCACGCGCATGATCGACCGTCGTCACCACGCCATGGCGCAGCAGGTTGTTGATCTGTTGGGGCTGGGCGCTATCCATGCGCCCATGTTGTGCCGTGCCTCTCGCGCGCGCACGTAATGGCACGCGTAGATCGACGCGCTACAAAGCTTCGGTTACCACCAGCCGGCCGCGCCTACGCTGGCCACCATGATGGAACGGCTGACGTTCCCGCCGGCCCTTCGCATGAGGCAGTGGAACTCCACATCCGCGCGCACATTCTGGCCCGAAGCGCTGGGCACGCTGACCTGGGCCGAGCACGACTGCGAAGCGCTGGCATTGCGCCAGTCCGGCGCCGTACTGCCAACGTTCGCCGCGCCGACGTTGGCGAACTCGAAGCGCACGTCGTACTCTCCCACGCCGCCGTTGCGCAGCCACATCCCGCGTTCTGCCACGCGGCTGGAGTTGTTGCCACCGCCGATGGTCGACACCCAGACCTCGTAAGCGCCATCGGCGTTGATGCGCAGCTCCACCTGCGCCGAGGTGCTGCCCTGCGCGTTGGTATCTGATTGGTTGTGTGCGGAGAAGCCCTTGCCGTGAAAGGGTAGAACGTAGGTTGCTGTGCCCTTTGCAGCCCACAGGTTCGACACGTCGACGCCGCCGGAGCGATATCCCACGTCGCCACGCTTCTGACCGTACTGGATGTGGGCATACCGGAGCGGTTGCCCGCTCCGCCGGTATCCGCTGGCGGTCGGGCCATCGCCCATCACATCGGGGTCGAACAGGTCGTCGAAGTCCACGCCGCCGCTTCGGTATCCGCTCGCCATGTCAGACTCTCTCCCGCAGCTCTCGAACCTGCCCCGCAAGCTCCTGAATAGCACGAGCCAAGACAGGAAGCAGCTGGTCGAGCTTGACGGACGGAACGCGCTCGCCGTTGAACTCGACGCCCTCAAGATCCACAGCCTCGGGCACCAGCTGTGCCAGCTGTTCGGCGACGAAGAACAGCCGCCGGCGCCCGTCGCTGTTGTACTCCGGCTTGTAGCGGCCTGCGGCCAGTTCCATGCGCTCTAATGCTGCCAGGCCATAGGACACCGGGCCATCGATGTCCTTCAGCTTGCGCGACGAACCGAAGTCGAAGCCGCCATTGCACGAAAATGCGCCGTTGCCGGCGAAGGTAAAATGACCGACGCCCCCGCCGGCGACCAATAGCACATTCTGATTGCTGCCCTGGAATTCGATGTACCCCATGGTGGTCGCATCCACCTGCCGGCCGATTCGCCAGTTGAAAGCGGACCAGCTGGTGTTGGAATCATTGGTGGCGCGATAGTATTCCGATTGCAACTTGTCAGCGTTTGCGCCCGGCTGTGCCGTAAGCTTTTGCAGGACGTAACCCGCGTACTGCCCTCCGGGGATTGCCGGGCCGTTGACCGACAGCTGCGGGGTGTTGATCTTGTAGGTGCCAGCGAAGGTGCTGTCGTAAGAGTCGCCCCGCACATACATAGTTGCGAAGTTGGTGCCCGCCTGATTCACGGCCTGCAACGCCGCGCTGCCATCACCCTGGTTGGTCACCCGAAGAACAGATGCCCCGCCGTAGTTCCAGTTAAGCGCGCCGGTCACCGTGTCGCCGGCCCTATTCACCTTTCTGGCAGGGTCAAAGTTGCCGCTTGTCCAGATGGTGCCGCCGGCCGAAAGGGTGGCGGTATACCCGCCCGCCGAGTTGTTGAAGTCGAAGTAGGCACCGTTTTTTACAATGGAGGAGCCGGTATCGCCCAGCACCAGGATGCCGTTGCTGGCCACCCCACTCCATCCGTAGGAACGCAGCATGGCCCCATTCACCGCCAGTGGCCCGGTGAAGGTGTCTCCGGCACGGTTGGCTTTGCCGTCGAGCGCTGGCTGCAGGCCGTCCACCTCGTCGATGGGATGCGAGTGGGGAGCCGGCGTGAACCTGTTCGGCACGCCGGTGAAGTTCTTCCAGTCCAGGTAGTAATCGCCGTGCGCGCCGTCAAGCAAGTCCGCGTTGAGGCCGTTCCCATGGCCCTCATCGCGCAGCGCAGCGGACTTCAGGCCCAGCTCGACGCGGAACATGGCAGCGGTGGCCAGGCCGAGCAGCGTCCTGACGAAGGTGGAAGGCGCGCCGGTGCCGAAGCGGTTGTTGATGTAGCGGGCCAGGCCGCGCGGGGTGATCGCCGTGGCAGGATCGCTGCCGGCGTCGGCCTCCTGCTCGGTGGCCAGCCGCACCACACCCATCTGCGTGGTCGTCGCCGGTGGATTGATGAAGTCGATATCGCCGACCTCGATGCTGGTGGCGTTGATCTTGGCGAACCGAATGTCCGTGGCCAGCAGCAGGGTTGCGGCCGCTGCCTTTTCCATGATGGGTGTGGACTGCGAGTAGACGGCAAACAGCGTGCCATCCTGCAGGTACAGACCAAAGCCGCGCAGCGTGTAGGTATCGGTGCCGTCGTCGCGCACGTTCAGGTGCAGCGTGTCGTCAGCAACGGCCTTGCCACCGAAGGTGGTCAGGCGCTTGAACTCCGCCGGCACGGATGCGCCCACGGCGCCCACATCGAAGTGCTGAGCGGTCAAGCCAACCTGTGTGACCTTGACCGGCGCGGTGCCCGTGTTCTCTGCGTTGACGATGGCGGCAAAGCCTGCCGGCGTAATGGTGATCTGAGGGATGGGCATGGGTATGTCCTACGGTTCGCTGGCGGCCAGCTGCAGGCGGGTAGAGGTAAGCACGCGGGCCACGCCCAGTACGCCGATGGCGCCCTCGGCGTTGATGCCCTGAGTGAAGGAGTAGTGCGAACGCACGGGTTTGGCGCGGTCCACCGCAGCCATCACCTGGTCGATAAAGTCGGCGGTGGCGTCTTGCCCACCTTGACCGCTGAGGGTCAGCAGCAGCTCGAAGGTGTGGGGCTGGCCGGGCGGGTCCATCTGCCACCACTCGCGCAGCTGCACCTGTCCGCCGAAGCTGGCCACCACGTCGGCAATGCTCTGCGCGGTGCCCTTGTGCCGTTGGATCTGGAACGAGCTGGCGATGCGGGCGCGCTTGATCTGTTCCGGCCACTCGCTGTCCCAGGTATCCACCGACACCGTCCACGCCAGGAACGGCAGAAACTCCGCCGGGCACGTCCACGGGTTCCACAGCAGGTGGTGAACCATCGGGATGCCCATCAGCTGCGCATCGGCGCCCTCCACGGCCCGTTCCAGCGTGGTGGCATTGGGGGGCAGCAGGGTGCGCACCTCAGTCATTGGTGCCCACGTGTTCGATCACCACAGCGGTGCAGTACGCCGCGCTCTGCGGACTGACCGTGATATCTGCGGCGGGGCTGTCCAACTGCACGCGCTGCACGCCCTCGACATGCAGGGCCGAATACAGCGCCGAGAGAGGAACGTCACGGCCCAGCCGCTGCGACTGGCTCAGGAAAAGCCGCATGCGGCGGTTGGCCTCGGCAATGACCAGGGCGCTGTCAGGTCCGTTGAAGGTGGTCAGCTGCGCGCGGACCTCGTACGGCTCAATGGTCGCTGCCGCCACAGTTACGTGGTCGGTGAGGGGGCGCACGTTCCCATTGAGCAGGGCCGATTCCACCGCAGCCAGCAGCTGCCCAGAGGGCCTGCCGTCGCCCTCCCGTGAAAGCACGGTCACCACGACTTCGCCGGGCGAAGGGCTGGCCACGCTGGCGTCGAGTACGGCCACGTCGGCCGACAGGGTGTGGAAGATGTAGGCCCCTTCGGGGCCAGCAACTGACAGGCCCTCAGGCGCCAGCTGGATGCGGCGCCGGAAATCGGAATCGCTTTCGTAGACCGCCGGTGTGCCCGTCTCGGGATCTGCGGGGGTCAGTAGCTTTCGCTGAACCCCGTACGGTACCGCCAGGTTGTCGAGGTCGCCGCCCTGGGAGTACGGAAGAAGGAGGCCGCGAGCGCGCTGGTTGAACTGCTCGCGCAGCAGCACCTCTCGGTACGCACTGGCCTGCAGGATCTTCACCACCGGGTCGGATTCGACCACGGCGGTGTACTCCGGGCAAAGGCGGCGGAATTCAGCCAGACGCTCGGCGTAGATCGACTCGAACGAGCGCTGCTCGAAGATGTCGGGCGCCGGCAGCTTGTCGACTTCGATGGCGGTAAATGTGGACACGACAGCGCCGATTCGGGGATGCGTTCAGCATCCCATCGCGCGCGCGCGTGCCTATCGGCTACGCCATGTAGGGGGGGCGATTACGCTACAGACCTTCCAGATGGTCGAGGATCAGATCGCGCACAAGCCGTTCGTCGGCTGGCGAGAAGCCCAGCAGGCGCCGACGTGCATAGGTAACGCGGGGACCGCCCTTGCTGACCGCATCGCTGCGGCCCTCCTGATGGATCAGTGCAATGCGCGATACACGGCCGGTGAAGCCGACGGCCACCTCATTTGGGGTCACGCGTACGCGAAGGTGCCGCGCCTGCCGGATCTTGGCGAACATTGCGCCGCGCTTGATGCGCCCGGCCTTGGCCCGACGCAGGGGCGCGGCACGGCGCGCCGCGTACGGCGTGCCATCTGGGTTCTTCTGCGTTGCGATGCGCTGCTGTTGTGCCCGGCGCAGCGCGGTACCGACCTTGCGCGCCAGCTTGCCGCGTTCGGCCGGCTGCAGACGCCGCAGCAGGGGCGCGGCCCAGGCTTCCAGTCGCTGTAGATCCTCGCTCACTGCGTGATCGCCGGCAGGGTGGCGATCTGGACGCCGTCTGCGACCAGGGCGCCGCCGGCGAGCGTGTCGGCGTGGGCACCCTCTGCAGGCGGCTCCGGCAGGTGCTGCAGCTGCACGCTGCCATCGGCGGCGCGGGTGACCAACACCCGTTCGCTGAGCGGCATCTTGATGGCCAGATCCACCAGGCTGTCGCCCAGCACGTCCACCTCAAAGGTCAGCTTCTCGCGGTTGGCAGGATTGGCCAGTAGTTCGGGCTGGTGACGGGTCAGCCATTGCAGCAGCGGCACCATGACTGCCTCCGGCGCGCCGCCGAAGTCGGTCAGCACCAGGTCGAGGGTGTAGCGGTACTCGAACGCCAAGCCCGGCCGGTAGGTGCCGGCCAGGCCACCACTGTCGACGAAGATCAGCAGCTTGTCGGGGTCGCTGGCCAGTGCCGGGACGGCGGCGACCAGGTGGTCCCGCAGCAGCTGGGGCTTCTTCATGGTGTACCTGCCTGCCGCTCAAGGTCGGCGTGCAGTTCGAGGGCCAGTTCCTGCAGGGCCACTACCTGCGCGGCGGTGGCGTGGCAGGTGGCGTAGTTGCTGGCGACGGTTTCGGCGACGACAGAGAGCGGAGTGGCGGCGGCGGGCGCATCAGGATCTCCGGCAGGGCCGGAGGTGGCGTTGCCGCTCGCGGCGGTGTCGTGGAGCTGCACGAAGCCAGCAGGAACAACGCAGGCAGCATCAGCGTTCGCGGTGACATAGATGGGAACCTCTTTGACGATGGTGTCGCCGCGCTCATGCACCAGCTGTACGCGATCCACGTACTCGGTCACGACGCGGGTGGTGCCTTCGGCCAGCTTGAGGCTGCTGGCTAGGGCGGCGTTGTCGGCGACGGCCTTGGCCAAGGCCGCGTTGGCCTTGTCCAGCGCGATGGTGGCGCGGCTGACGCGCGACTGCTGGCAGCTGAAGAGACCGGCGGTGGCCAGCACCAGGGCGGCCAGTGCGAGGGCGCGGTAGAGCATCAGCGCGCCCCCAGCGCGGCCAGGGCGCGCGTGGTGCGGGCGGTGCGGTCTGCCATGCCATTGGGCGTGGCGCGGCTGCGGGCGTTACCTAGGTTGATGACGCGGCTGACGGTCAGCACGTCGCGCTGATCGGCGTAGGAGTTGAGGCCGTTCTCTTTCCAGAACGCAGCCGCCGCCATGGCGCCGATCTCCGGCTCGATCAGCAGGCCCGGCTGTTCTTCCAGCGGCTGGCCGATCAGCTGCCCCATGCGGCGATAGTTGCCCCGGCCGGTATGCTGCAGCGGGCCACGGCCGCGGAACAGGTAGCCGTCGCCGCTGGCCTCGTTGCCATTGCCGTTGCGGCTGGCGTAGACGCGGTTGCCGAGCTTGGCCGGCTGATGAACGAACCCGGCGGCTTCGGCCGGCGTGATGTACCGGCCGAACACTTCCAGCAGGCGTTCGCGGCTGTAGCTGAGCGACTCTTCGACGCGCGACAGGCTCAGGCTTTCGTGGCCGAGCTGTGCCAGGAAGTAGGCCGCGCGCACCGGCGTGTTGATGCCGAAGCGCTTCATGGCTGCATTCAGCGGCTCGGCCCAGCGCTGTGCGCGCTGCAGCGGGCACTGCATGATCTGAGCGAGCAGAGCAGGGGTCAGCATGTCAGTTGCTCCCGAACAGGTGGGCCACGTTTCCGCGCGCCCGGTAGACGGCCACCAGCAACACCACCAGCAGCGCCAGCTGCCATGCGGTGACACGGGCGCCGGCGCCCTGCAGGATGATCTGCAGGGCCTGCCCGCCGGTGCTGGCAATCAGCAGCCAGGCGCACCAAGCGATGCCGTGCCGATGGTTGGCGTTGGGTGCCGGCCGGTAGGTCAGCAGGCGCACGCAGATGGCCACGCAGCACAGCAGCGTGGCGGTGGTCAGCAGCTCAGCCATCGGAGCCTCCGCGCGGCAGACGGCTCGGATCGGCGCTGCGGCTGCGCTCGATCAAGGCCAGGGTGAGGGTAATGATGGTGGCCGCGCACAGGAACGCGGCCAGACCACTGGACGCCACATCGAAGCGGCGCATGACCTCCGTGCCGCCCATGTAGCCGGCCACCACGCTGATGGCCAAGTAGATCAGCCGCTTCCAGAGCGACAGATCCTTGGCGGATACGACGAACAGTGTGGCACCGGCGAACGCGCCGATGAATGCGTCCGTCTCGATGCCCGGCAGCAGCGAGGCGAGGCCGACGCCGGTGGCCAGTGCGGCCATGCTGCCGGTGGAAGTTGGTTCGGTCATCTTCAATCCCATAGCTGGACAAGGGGACGCATCACTGCGCCGGTTGAGGGTGTCGGTACGTCCGGCAGTTCCACCACGGTGCCCATGGGCAGGACAGGGCCATGCAGGCTGATTCCATAGTTCAGCGCCATCACCCTCTCGACCATGCCGGCGGTGGTTCCGAGGTGCCGATAACACAGCGCGTCGATGGTGTCGCCCTGTAGCGAGCGGACGCGCATCAGATCAACTCCACCGTGACCCGGCGCAGCCCTTGCAGATCGCTGATGGCGTTGCGGTGATCGCGCCGCAGTTCATCAATGGTCGGGGTCAGATCGTCGGCGCGTTGATTGCCCTGGGCGGTAGCGTCATAGGACCGGTAGCGTTCGTGCAGCTCCACGGCGGTGCCACACTGCACGGCGCGCCGGTACAGCTGCAGCAGCACCGACTCGCCGTCGATCTGCTGCGCCGGTATGTCTGCCAGCGCCGCATAACCGTCCGCTTCCTTGCGGGCCTGCCACAACGCCAGCTCCCGCGTCACTGAGGCCACGGCCACCACCACGGTGTTGCGCAGCCGCGCCGCCAGCATATCGCCCGGTACCCGGATGGCCTCACGCAGCGCGTCCACGTCGATCTCTGGCCAGAACGGGCCGGCGATGACAGGGGCAAGCTTGGAAGCGGGCGATGCGTTGGCGGTGAAGGCGCTCATGGTGTGTCCGTAGGTCGCCGGTGGTCGGGGCGTCACACCAAGGGAGAGAGGTCTTGGTGATCGGCCCCGAGCCGGCGGGGTCGCGGGGTACGCTCGGTGTGACGTCAGTCGTTGGACTGGCTGGCGTCGAACTTCTTCTGCAGGCGCTCGGCGCGCTTGAGGTCTTCCTTGCCGCCGCAGCTGTCATGCAGCTGGATCGCGGTGCGCAGGTCTTCGATGGCCTGGGCAACTGCGTCGGCGCTCAGTGGCGCCGCCTCGGTATCGGTGGCCAGCAGGCTGCGTCCACGCGCCAGCAGCAGACGGGCGCGCACTTCGTCGGGCATGTCCTGGCCCTCGGTGAGCGTGGCCGCCCGGTCGATCACATTCAGGTCGAACGGGGCGCTGGTCTTGAGCGCGTTCAGCGCGGCCAACCCGATCTCCTCAGCCACCACGCAGGCCGCTGTGCGCTTGTGGGTGTCCGGCATATCCAGACCGTGGGCCAGGACATACCGCGCAATGTCGAGGCCGGCATCGAAGAGCCCGGCATCGAAGTGCCACAGCATCAGCGTGGAGACGATATCGTCCTTGCCCCCGGCGTCCGCCGACAGCACGCCGTCCAGATACGGCGCATAGGACGGCAGCAGCGCAACCTTGAGTTGAGCCTTGCCCTGCGTGGACTGGATCTGCTTCAGCCGGGCGCGGTCGGAAGCCAGGCGCACCTGCATCTGCTGGTAGATCGTGGTCCCTTCCATCAGGTTGCTGCCGGCGGTGCGCGCCGCCTCCTTCGAGGCGAGCGCACGCTTCACATGGCGGCTGGCGGGGGTGTCGGCCATGGTCAGATCCCGAACTCGATGTTCTCGGCCACCGCGCCCAGACCGTAGTCCTCCACCACGTAGTCATCGTTGGACGACTCGAAGTTGGCGACGCGGTTCTTGTTCGGCTGCTCGATGATGTGACGGCGGCGCGAGGCAATCTGCCAGTACAGCGACAGGTTGCTCAGGCTGGTCACCATCAGCGACTTGGCCGGGAAGAACGGCACGATGACCGGCTGCAGGCCACCGATGCGCTTGGCGCCCAGGATCAGTTCGGCCGCGACCTTCTCGGTGGGGGCGTTGTCACGGTTGATGATCGGGAAATACTTGTCGTGCACCAGCTGGCGGCCGCAGATCACCACCAGGCTCGGATCTTCCTGATGCCACGGGTCGATCATGTTGGCGACCAGGTCCATCACCAGGGCATCAATGTTGCCGTAGTCAGCGCCGGTACCGCCCACCTTGATCTTGCCGCTGCCATCGACGCCTTCGGTCATGACGCGCTCGGGCGCATGCTCGCGGTACTTCTGCAGCCAGCCCTTGTTCACGTCCTGCAGCATCGGATTGGCGACGCGGTCGGTGTTGATGGCAATGCTGGTGCCGTGCCAGCCGATCATGATCCGGTCCAGTGCCTGGCGCTGGATGATCGCGTCGCGGATCAGGGTCTGGAACTCGGGGCGATGCGCCCAGGCGTCCAGGCGGGCATAGGGCAGGGCGGTGTCAAAGTCGGTCTTCTGGCACTCGTAGGTGTTGGACACCAGCGAGGTCGGATCGGACGGATTGCGCTCGCCGTTGCCGCTGGTGTCGGTGCGGCCGGCAATGGTGCCGGTGATGCCAACGCCAACCTTCTGGCCCTTCAGTTCGTTCACGCCGACCATGTTGATCGCCTGCAGGAAGGTACTGCTTTCCTGCATGCGGGCTTCGAGGCTCTGCTGCACAGTCGGCTCGACAGAGAAGGTGTTGGCCACACCGCTGACGTTGTTCAGCGTGGCAACCTGCTGGGTGTAGCCCTCGAACAGGCGGCGGGTTTCGGTACGCATGGGGTAGCTCCGGGATGTTGAGAGAGGGGCCGATCAGCAATCGGTGATGTTGGCGGCGTCCACATCCTTGCCACCCGGAACAACCGGACGCTGGGTGAATGCCTGCGGGGTGTCGTCCAGCCTCTTGCGCAGGCCAGCAACCTGAGTGGACAGCGCCTGCACCTGCTCGCGCAGTGCGCGGTTGTCCTGGCCGAGCTTGGCCATGGCCGCATCCTGTTCACCCACCGCGCCGAGCAGCTGAGCGGCGAACTCGGCCACGTTGAACTCGGGATCTTCCTTGGCAGGCGCCGGCGCGGCCTTCTTGCCCAGGCCGAGGCTCGAAAGGAACGCAGCGACCGGGCCGGGGCGACCCTCCGGCTCATCCTCGGCGGTGAACTTGATGACCGTCTCGGTGGCCTCGGTGAACAGGTTCTCCGGGGCCTGCTTGCGGTCCTTCAGCGGGCTGCTCTCCGGGTGCTGGGCCGAGAACGCGAGCATGCTGGTGCCCAGGCTGGCGGGGGAGTCGGTCACGGCCAGGCCGAACAGGTACGCCTTGCCGCTGTCGGCGAACTCCGGGGAAATCTCGATGCTGGTAAAGACCTTCTGCTTGCGTACGTTGACCATGTCGACCAGGTCATCGGTCGGCTCGACCTGGGCGAAGAGCGCCAGCTTCTTCTTGCCGGCAATTTCGACTTCCTCGGCCTTCACCGCCAGCACGTCGCCATAGGCGCGGAACGGGCTGTCCGGCAGCGTGCTGCGGAAGTGTTCCAGCCAGATGCGTGCGCCGTACACCTCCGGGTCGTAGGTTTCGGCGATGTCCGCGATCTGCTGGCGCTCGATCACTCGGCCATCGGTGGTGGCGCCTTCGACGGCAACACGAAAGAACTCGGAACGCTTCTTGGTTTTGCTGGCCATCTCGCCCTCTGCTGGTGTCGTTGCGCATCGGTTCTCGATGCGATGACCCATGGTCGAATGAGGGCGCTGTAGCGGCAACGCGGTCAGTTTGTAAGCCGCTGTTCTACGTGGGTTTTTCGTGTCGCGCGCGCGTGGCGGCGGGCAACCTGTTCACGTGACCAGCGTAGCCGAAAAACTCCACGTCGATCCACGACGCCAAGCCAAGTTCCTGTACTGGATGGGTTGGCGCGTGTGCGATATCGCCTCGCTGATCGGCGAGAAGGAAAAGACGGTCCACAGCTGGAAGGCGCGAGACGAATGGGACCGCGCAGACACCGTCGAGCGTATCGGCGGCGCATTGGAGGCACGCCTGGCCATCCTGATCCACAAGGAAGGCAAGACCGGCGGTGACTTCAAGGAGATTGATCTGCTGCACCGCCAGCTGGAACGGCAGGCGCGCATTCAACGGTACCAGGGCGGTGGCAACGAGGCCGACCTCAATCCCGCAGTGGCCAACCGCAACGCGGCTCCCAAGAAGAAGGCGCGCAAGAACGAGTTCAGCGAGGAAGAGATCGAGCGCCTGCAGACCGCGTTCGTGGATGGCTGTTTCGACTACCAGCGCGATTGGTACCGGGCGGGCAACGAACGCACGCGCATCATCCTGAAGTCGCGCCAGATCGGTGCCACCTACTACTTCGCCCGCGAGGCGCTGATCGACGCGCTGACCACCGGCCGCAACCAGATTTTCCTGAGCGCATCCAAGAGCCAAGCGCACATCTTCCTCGGCTATATGCGGGGCTTCGTGCGTGAGGTGCTGGACCGTGACCTGACCGGCGACCCGATCACCCTGGCCAATGGCGCCGAGCTGTTCTTCCTGGGCACCAACGCCCGCACCGCACAGGGCTACCACGGCAATTTCTACTTTGACGAGTTCTTCTGGACCTACGGTTTCAACCAGCTGAACAAGGTCGCCAGCGGCATGGCGATGCACAAGAAGTGGCGCAAGACCTACTTCAGCACGCCGTCCACCATGGCGCATGAAGCCTTCGACTTCTGGACCGGCGAGCGCTTCAACAAGGGACGCTCGGTGTCCCAGCAGATCCAGCTGGATGTGAGCCACGCGCGCCTGATGGGTGGCCGGCGTTGCGAGGACGCGATCTGGCGCCAGATCGTGACCGTTCTAGATGCGGCCGGCCGTGGCTGTGACCTGTTCGATATCGAGGAACTACGCCGCGACTACAGCGCCGAGGAATTCGCCAATCTGCTGATGTGCGAGTTCGTGGATGACAGCGCCAGCGTATTCCCGCTCACGATGCTGCAGCCCTGTCAGGTCGATAGCTGGGTCGAGTGGGCGGACGACTACAAGCCGTTTGCCGTCCGGCCCTACGGCGACCGCGCTGTGTGGATCGGCTACGACCCGGCCGAGACTGGCGACAGCGCGGGCATTGTGGTGGTAGCCCCGCCGCTGGTGCCCTGCGGCAAGTTCCGCGTGCTGGAACGCCATCAGTTCAAGGGCATGGAGTTCAAGGACCAGGCCGCGTTCATCGAGCAAATCACCAAGCGCTATTGGGTGACCTACATCGGCGTGGATGCGACCGGCATGGGCACCGGCGTTGCACAGCTGGTGCGCCAGTTCTTCCCCGGCGTGACCGTCTTCAACTACTCGCCCGAGGTGAAAACGCGGCTGGTGCTGAAAGCCTACGACGTAATCAATGACGAACGGCTGGAGTACGACGCCGGCTGGACCGACCTCACGCAGTCACTGCTGGCGATCCAGAAAACCATCACCCCGAGCGGGCGCCAGGTGACCTACACCGCCGGACGCTCGCGCACCACCGGCCATGCTGACTTGGCCTGGGCACTCATGCACGCGCTGCAGAACGAGCCGCTGGAAGGCGGACAGGCTGCGCGCGGCACCATGGAGATATTCTGATGACCGACACCGACCAGGGCGCCATGGCCGCGCCGCCGGTGAGTATCGAAGCCTTCACCTTTGGCGAGGCCAGCCCTGTGCTGGAATCGCGCGGTTTCCTCGACTACCTCGAATGCTGGCGCAATGGCCGCTACTTCGAGCCGCCGGTGGATCTGCAAGGGCTGTCGCGCACCACGCGCTCCAACCCGTACCTGCACAGCGGCCTGACATTCAAACGCAACATGCTGGTGCGCACGTTCCGACCGCACCGGCTGCTGGGCCGCGAGGCGTTCTCGCAGCTGGCGCTGGACTACACCACCTTCGGCATGGGGTATGTCGAGCGTCGCCGCGCTATGTCAGGAGCCGCGCACAGTCTTGCGGTGCCGCTGGCGCAGTACGTGCGCCGTGGCGTGCAGCCCGGTGAGTTCTTCCAGGTGCGCGCCGGACGGGTAGAGCATGAGTTTCCCGCTGGTGAGGTGTTCCAGCTGCGCGAGGCGGACGCGGATCAGGAAATCTACGGCCTGCCGGAATGGATGCCAGCCGTACAGGCCGCGTTGCTGAATGAGTCGGCCACGCTTTTCCGCCGGAAGTATTACAACAACGGTTCGCACGCCGGCTACATCCTCTACATGACCGATCCCCAACCCGAGGGCATGGACGTGGATGCGTTGCGCGACGCACTGCGGCAGTCGCGCGGGCCGGGCAATTTCAAGAACCTGTTCGTTCACTCGCCCAACGGGAAGAAGGACGGCCTGCAGGTGATCCCGGTCAGTGAGGTGGCGGCAAGGGATGAATTCACCGGCATCAAGAGCGTGACCCGCGATGACATGCTGGCCGCGTTACGGGTACCGCCGCAGCTGCTGGGCATCGTGCCCCAGAACAGCGGCGGCTTTGGCTCGATCCGGGACGCAGCGGCGGTGTGGGCGGCGATGGAGCTTGCCCCGCTGCAGACGCGCATGACCGCGATCAACGAGTGGCTGGGGCAGGAAGTGATCCGCTTCGACGTCTTCGAGCTGGGAGCGGCAGCGGCATGAGTCAAGCACGACAGAACCTCCGCTGCGGCGCCTGCGCGCGCCTGTTGGCCAAAGCGGCTGGCGACTACGACCTACAGATTAAGTGCCCCCGGTGTGGGGACATGAACCACATGAAGGCCCAGAGCCTCTCCACGGATCGCCACGAGCGACACCACGAAGAAGGCTCTACCCATGAAGAACGAACTGATCCACGGCGATGCGCTGACCGTCCTGCCGACCCTGCGGGCCAACAGCTTCGACGCGCTCATCACTGATCCCCCGTATGCCAGCGGCGGCACGCACGCCTCCGCCCGCCAGCGTAGCCCGAACGAGAAGTACATGCAGAGCGGTGGCCCGCACCTGCATGCGGACTTCCCCAGCGACGAACGCGACCAGCGATCACATCTGGCATGGATGCACCTGTGGCTTGCGCAGTGCCACCGCGTCCTGCGCGATGGCGCGCCCGTGTTGCTGTTCACCGACTGGAGGCAGCTGCCGCTGACTACCGACGCGCTGCAGTGCGCCGGCTTCATCTGGCGCGGTGTGGCGGTGTGGGACAAGTCGGGCGGCGTGCGACCGCAGCGTGGCCGCTTCTCCAACCAGGCCGAGTACGTTGTGTGGGGCAGCAAGGGCGGGATGCCGCTGGGGCGGGCGGCACCCACGCTGCCGGGTGTATTCCGCGAGGCGGTACGCAAAGCCGACAAGCATCACCTGACCGGCAAGCCGACCGATCTCATGCGCCAGCTTGTCCGCATCTGTGAGAAGGGTGGCCGCATCCTCGACCCGTTCGCCGGCTCCGGCACCACGCTGGTGGCCGCAGATGCCGAGGGCTACAACTGGACCGGAATCGAGATGACCGCCCACTACTTCGACGTGGCCAGGGCGCGCCTGAACACTCCGTAACGCACGCACATCTCAGCTCAACACAAGCCGCCTTCGGGCGGCTTACTGGGAGTTAGTGCGAACCGCTACCAGTGCGGCGGCTTGTTTATTGGCTTCTTGCCTGTGTGTATCCGGGCGGGCAGCAGCGCTCTCTGCAGTTCTTCATCAAGAAGATACTGCCTTGTCCAATCTGCATGTTGATCGAGGGAAGAACTTACGGCGCGTCCTGTTGGCTTGTGCTTATCAGGCGGGTGGCGTGGGGTCACCACTCCCAATCTCACATTGGGGAAATCGCAGCGTATGGCTTTCAGTACTGGCTCGACATCACTGTCGTTCGAGCAGACCACCAATTGCTCGTAGCGCCCGGACGCAGCATCCCGGTACATGGCTAGCGCAAGGTTCACATCGGTTTGCTTTTCTTCGATCTTCCACACGCGTACGCGGTGCGTGCGATCGTAGGGCTTGTCAGGGACGAAAGCGGGGATCAGCGTTCCCTTCTTATCCATGCTGTGCTTGCCCAGCGTCTTTGAGAACCGCGTTGGATGCAGATGTTCCAGTGCACGCAGGTAGCTCTCTTGAGCGGCAACGGACGCGGCTCCATGCGTGGCAAAGCGCCCTAGCGCCATTGCTGTGAAGTAGCTCACATGCTGAAGGTCGTTAGCTGGATCTTGATCCCGCAGAAGGATCTCAAACAGATGCACGACGTCGATCCATTTGAACTCCGTGCTGCGGATTCGGCCGTAGTAGAAGTTGTACCCGTCTACGTACACCGCTGTTGGAATGGCCATCTTTGCTTCCTGCAGATGTGAAAAAACCGCCTTTCGGCGGTTTTTTCGTCCCAAGCCGTTTAGCCAACTGAATGACGACGGCGAAGGAGGAGTGGTGAGCAGGATTGTATATCCGGATATGCATGAAATCCCGCACAATCCTATTCCAAATATGGAACGCTACCGTAACGGAGGTGGAACAATGGCGTAACGGCATCAGCGGTGTAAGACGGCGGCCAGGATGATATCTCAACTAGGGGAACCGATTCGATTCCGATGGCGGCGCCCGGCACTGGGGTGCAAGACAGATTCAGCGCGGCTGATGCCCGGCCGGGGCGCCCGGCCCAGGGGCGCCAGCAAGACAGATGCAGCGCGGCCGATGCCCGGCCGGGGCGCCCGGCCCAGGGGCGCAGCAAGACAGATTCAGCGCGGCCGATGTCCGGCCGGGGCGTCCGGCCAGGGGCGCAGCAAGACAGATTCAGCGCGGCCGATGCCCGGCTGGGGGCGCCAGGGCTATGAGCGCAAGACAGATTCAGCGCGACGGGCGAGGATCGGACCCGACCATACCGGATTGGTCGTGTGCGTAGGTTCATGCCGTCTGTACCCCGACGCGCGCACTCGTCTCCCCGCCACGCCTGCGCACTTCATAGGGTGCTTTTTCTGCACTCCCCGCAGCAAAGCCCAGCCCCGGCCCTGTATGGCGTTCTCCGGGGTTTCCAGCCAACGCCTGGCCCTGCGGTTCCCTGCGCGAAAGGGGCGCCTGCGAGGCCCTCTGCGGGCGTTCCCTGGCCCTTGTCGACAGGCCCGATTTTTCAGGTGACCACGGGAAAGAGGTAACCAGGTAACACCCGGCCTCGAACAGGGTCTAAGCCTTTGATTGCAAAGGCATAAAGGTGGTTACCTTTTGAGGTGATGGGAGGTAATTTTCTGCCGCCTACAAAGTAATGTCATTGATTCATAAGGAATTTTTACTCTGCCGATGTTACCTCCCCAAAAGGTAATCGGGTTACTCCAAGGTTACCCGATTGTTACCTTCATAAAGATCATATAAGTAATTGATTTTAAATGTTAACTTACCGAATTCGATGGGCTGATTACCTTTGTTACCTCTTTCCCGTGGTCACCTCAAAAATTGCAATCTATCGCGCGTAAGGGGGCCGTCAGCTTCCCTGCCGCCGCACGCACTCACGCCTGCAGCCCGCGCCCTTGTCGCAGCGTTTGCGACGCCCAGCCGTATCCTGCCGGCCATGCCGCTGCCCCCCGACTTCTACTGGACGACGCGCTCTGCCAGCCTCCCCGACGATGCCCCCACGGTCATCGCTTGCAGTGGCGTGTGGGTGGTCGTACTGCTACGACGGGTGAACGATGGGATCTGGATTGCCAGTCTCGACCGGCATCGGCATGGTCCCGGCGGGCCGTCCCGCCGGTGTAGCAGTTACGAGCAGGGCCGCGCCGGCGCTGAGATGTGGGTGACCAGGCACGAGACCCGCCTGCGCGAGGATGTGGCCAAGATCGAGGCCTATCGAGAGGCGGTGCGGGCGAACAGGTTGAAGAAGCTGCACATCGAGCCGCCTTTCGGCTGGCAGGGGTAGACGCCTGCCGGCATACGCTCAGGCTACGGGCTGCAGGAGCTGCTCGGTGTTGTTGCGCGGGGTGTTCACAGCCCGGCTCACGCGGTAAGCCTGCATAGCGGGCGGCTCGGAAGCCAGCAGCATCGCCATCGCTTCCTCCGGCTCAGCCGTGAGCCACGCGTCGAGCTGGCCAGGGTCGATCCAGACAGGCATCCGGTCGTGGATATCGGCCGACACCCCGCTGCTGTCGCCGGTGACGATGGTGAAGGTGCCCAGGTTGCCATCGGGCAGCAGCGGACTGGTGTCCTCCCACAGACCGGCGGCCAGTAGCGGCCCGGTGGCGTGGATGAACCAAGGGTCTTTCTTCTCGTCTATCAGGCTGACCGACCACTCGTAGTAGCCGGCCATGGGGACCACGCACCGGCGCTTCTTGAACGCCGAGCGGAAGGCGGGCTTGGTGGCCACCGTCTCGATGCGGGCATTGATCGTGGAACCCTGCAGATTCTTCGCCTTTGCCCAGAACGGTAACAGGCCCCACGCGAGCCGGGATACCTGCCGGCCCGTGCCCCGGTCAAGGATCACCGACGCCAGTTGTGTGGGCGCTAGATTGTAGCTTGGCGGGATCTGGGCTAACGCCGGCGCGAGGTCGACCAGCGATCGCAGGCCGAAGTCGACGACGGGGAGTTGGACGAATCGACCGCACATCTCCAGACCGTATCGCCACACGCCATGACACGGCGTGAAGCCGGCAGCGCCTACCGGCTACTAAGTGCAGGCGTGGAGTACCTACGCAGTTGCTCCTCAGACGAAGCGAAGATCATCGTAGAGCGCTCGGTCTGCAGGCGATTAATCGCGTCAACCGCATCGCACTCTAGGAAGTGAAGGCCTGGGTAAAATCGGTTCGAATCACATATGGCGATAGCGCGAAGCGGAGACAGTGGCATAACCATATCAAGCGATGCGGCCACATCCGGTTGCATGTTGACTATCGGCTGGTCGGAAATTATGAAAGGTGCCTCAGGGGTTGTAGCCAGCAGGGAAATGCGCGAAGAGTCAAGTGACCGATACAGGCTCTGCCCAAACGCCGCACCGTAAACGAAACTCAGGAACCACCACGCTCCGGCCAAGGCCTTGTTGGTCGGCTCTTGTATCGCCTCCGATCTGACCTTGGCAACGCTGTCCCGCATGTGCTTGGTCCGCATGGTCGCCTGGCCCACGTACATGCAAAGCGGCAACAGCCGCGTGGTATCAGATAGCAAAGACGTGTCGTCCTGCAACAGCGCATCCATCGCCTTCCTGGCTTCTAGCTCATGTGCGGTGTGCAGCGTCTCCATGAAGTTGCACTCCAAGGCATCTCTCACCTGCCTAAACTCATCGGCTAGCTCTGGTATTACCGAAGTCTCCAGACCGCGCTGGATGGAAAGCCACTTCTGGAGCATCGAGTGGAGAAACTCCCTTGACGCGCCAGAGGGAATGGCGTCGATGGACACCCTTAGGATCTCGACTTGGAACGGAGTGAGGATGGAGGCGCGGTAGAAGTCGATCTCCCGAGCAAGACCTCTGACGCTGTCAAAACCGATCTTGCCAGTCGGTGTCGTGTAGTGGACGTCCCTCCCGTTTTGGGCCCAGCGTGAAAGGTGCCATGACCACACGAAGTGGTGCTTCCTCTGGACTTCGACGCTCTTGGAACTCACGGACTGCCGCCGGTAAAAAAAGTAGTGAGGCCAGCAGACTGAGTGGTTTCACGCAAGGTCGCTGGGAAAATATATCGATCTATCTCGCTGATCTTACAGCTAAATCCAACTATCTTGTAAACAGTAGGTCATCCGTTCGATTCGGATAAGCGGCACCATCCTCCGATCCACTGGCATCCACGGATGTCCACGGTGCACAATCAACCCGCTGAAATAGCGGGTTTTTTTGTGCTTTTTTGTCCCCGGCCGTCCATGAGCATCCACCCAGACTGGGGGTGCAATTGGGGGTACATGGGGAATCAAGCAAGAGAGATAGGAGGATGTACCCCCAATCGCCCATAAGTCGTTGACGGATATGGCTGCAAGGAACGCAAAGGGCAAAGAGAAGCCCTACAAGCTTGCAGCAGGAGCAGGGCTCTACCTGCAGGTCATGCCCAATGGGAATCGCTACTGGCGAATGAAGTACCGCCATGCGGGCAAGGAGAAGTTGCTCTCCATCGGGGTCTACCCAGAGGTGACCCTGAAGGAGGCGTGTGACAAGCGCGACGCCGCGCGCGCGCAGCTGAGAGACGGCAAGGATCCGTCCGAGGAGAAGCAGCTGGGCAAGCTCAAGGCCCAGCTGTCCGCAGATGGTCGCTTCGGAGCTGTGGCCCTTGAGTGGCTTGAGACAAGAGGTGACCTGGCAGAAAGCACGCGGTCCAAGGCCAAGTGGATGCTTGAGACATACGCATTCCCATGGCTGGGCAAGCGCTCAATCGAGGACATCAGCACTGCAGAGGTTCTGGCAGTTCTGCGCCGGCTTGAAGCCCAGGACAAGATTGAGTCGACCCAACGACTGCGGCAGATCTGCGGCCAGGTGTTTCGATACGCAGTGGCCACCGGTCGGCTTGATCGGGATCCTACTGCCGCCCTGCGAGGGGCTTTGAAGACCGCGAAGAACCGTCACTATGCCTCGATCACGGATCCAGCAAAGATTGGAGAGCTACTGCGGGCGATTGACGGGTATACGGGACAGCTCACTACCCTCTGTGCCCTCAGGTTCGCGCCGTTGGTGTTCGCCCGCCCAGGCGAACTGAGGAAGGCGGAGTGGTCCGAGATCGACTTCGAGACTGGCCAATGGTGTATCCCGGCAGAGAAGATGAAGATGGGCGTTGCACACATCGTCCCTCTATCAAAGCAGGCCATGGCGGTTCTCCGTGAGCTTCACCCGGTGACCAGCAGGAGTCGTTACGTCTTTCCTTCAGTGCGCAGTTTGCGGGATCCCATGAGCGAGAACACTGTCAACGCGGCACTGCGTAGGCTGGGCTACGGTACTGACGACATGACAGGTCATGGATTCCGGAGCATGGCGTCCACCCTCCTGCACGAGATGGGTTGGACCTCAGATGCAATTGAGCGGCAATTGGCTCATGCGGAGCGAAATCCAATCAAAGCAGCCTACAACCGCGCTGAGCATCTTCCAGAACGACGTCGGATGATGCAGGCATGGGCTGACTACTTGGACAAGCTGAAGACTGGAGCGAAGAAGCCGCAGCTGCTCGCGGTTGCGTAAGCCTGACATCTGGTTGATAGCCCTCAGCCAAGAATGTCGATAGTGCATAGCCGCCGCCCTAGCAGCGGCTATGCCAAATCGGAGTTCCGCTTCCGGCCGTAAGCGCACATCCGGCCTACCCTCGATGAACAAATTTAACCTACTTTCCAGTGGATGATTGCCTACGGGCTAATCTCAGTGGTAGGCCGAGCAACGACCCGCGCGAGGGACGGATGTGACTGACGGCGGATATACTGCGCTTAACAGTGGCGCGCGATGTGCTGCCGGCAAATCCACTCGTGCTGGACGCACTCTGTGTTGCTGGCGGGATCTACCTTCCCTATCCAGTCCATTCTCATGGCCTCTAAAGTGCGCAAAAACTCAAGGACGTTTGCCGTTGCAGCTCCCGCAGTGGCACCGGCGGAAGGCGAACGCCGAGCTCTTCGTGGATTTATCGGACAATTCGAGCGCTCTGGGGCTGCAATCTACGCTGCGCTTGAGCGCGACGAGCTACGTTGGATTGGCGTCGCCGATCGCAATGCCGGAATTGCAGACGACCTGGTGCTTGGATTCGACGGATTGGTTGTCGGTCACCAGTTCAAGACGTCCAAGTTCCCTAAAGCTTTCACTGTTGAGACGTTACTTACTGGTGCCAATGGCCTCTTGCAGCCATTGGTCTATGCTTGGCAATCTTTGCGCAATGACAATCTG
This sequence comes from Stenotrophomonas sp. GD03777, assembly GCF_029842485.1. NCBI lineage: Bacteria > Pseudomonadati > Pseudomonadota > Gammaproteobacteria > Lysobacterales > Lysobacteraceae > Stenotrophomonas > Stenotrophomonas sp. GD03777. The sequence goes on along the minus strand of NZ_JAOCGL010000002.1, from coordinate 82,068 downwards.
GGAAGTCGTGTTGAGATTCACTTGGTTGTCAATGACTTTCCATCGACCACTGACAAGCCAGGTGACGGTACCCCATCACACAGCGCGGCATTCCTTGAAGAGTTTCAACTGCATCCAGATCGGTCGCTGTCGGATTGGTGCAAGTCAAAATGGGGACGACTAATCGACCACCTGCGTCGCGAAGCCGGCTTGGACGATGACAACTTCGAAAAGTTCTTGCACAGCCTCCGTGTGGTTTGCGGAGCTGCGGCGAATTTTGTCATGTCCCATAAGCTGAACTCTGAGCAGGCGCGACAGGCATCGGAGATCGCCAGCGTACTGCCAAAGCTAGTCGCCGATGAACGCGACAAGGATAGGTGGACGCGTGACGAGCTACTCCGTGAGCTTGGATGGGACGATCCCGCCAAGACGCTGCTCATCCATCGTTTCCCAATCGGCGCTTATGTCCAGCGAAACCGTGACACTGAGGTCAAGCTTCTGTCCGCGCTGCATGCCGCCGACCAGGGCTACATCTCACTCATAGGGCCGCCCGGCTCCGGAAAATCCACTCTCCTGCAGGTCGCACTGGCCACTGAGGCAGGTGTACGGCTCGTTCGTTATTTGGCGTACGTGCCGGGCGCTGCTCAAGGCGTGGGCCGTGGGGAGGCCGACTGCTTTCTGGCCGACGTAGGTACCCAACTGCGAAACAGCGGTTTGGTTGGACTTCGTCTTCGCGATGACTCACTGTCAGAGCGTCGCGAACAATTCGGCGTCTTGGTGCGGCAGGCTGGCGAGCGCTTTGCTCGCGACGGGATCCGTACAATCATCGTTGTCGACGGGCTCGACCATGTGCCTCGCGAAGAACGGCCGACCAATTCGTTCCTGGGAGAGCTGCCTCTTCCTGCAGCCATCCCCAATGGGGTTGTGTTCGTACTTGGCACGCAGCGGCTGGATCTCGCGAATCTGAAGCCCGCCGTAAAAGCGCAGGCGGAAAAGACTGAGCGACAGGTCCTGATGGCGCCTCTCGGCCGCGAAGAGATCGCCCAGATGGCAGATGCGCTAGGCGTTCCAGCGGCGATTCCGAGGTTGGATCTGAGCAATCTCACGCATGGCCACCCGCTCGCAACGCGATACCTGATTCAGGCCTTGTTGCACGCTGATGAAGCCGGCCGCAAAGACCTTCTCAGCGGCGGGATGGCGTTCGACGGCGATATCGAGACCGTATACGCGGCCGCGTGGCGGGAGATCGCATACGATGCTGATGCAATGGACGTGCTGGGCTTTATCGCTCGGGCCGAGGCACCCATAGACCTGCGACTGCTGGCCATGATAGTCAAGGAGCCCGCGATTGAACGCGCCCTGATCATTGCACGACACCTGCTCGTCAGTTCATCTCAAGGGTGGAGCGTCTTCCACAACAGCTTTAGGCTGTTCGTCATCGCTCAGCCGCGAGCCCGCCTCGGGAGCGTCGATGCCGAATACTCGCAGCGCGTATACCGCGACCTCGCCAAGTTGGCGAAGAGCGCGCCGCCTGAATCGGCGCAGTACTGGCTTGAGCTGCGCTACCGCGCCCGTGCCGGCGACGGTGCCGATGTACTTGCATTGGCGATACCCGCTCGCTTCAGGCAGCAACTAGCTGAAGGGCGCTCCATCGCCGATATCCACGCCGATATCCACCTGGCCCTGCTGGCAGTGCGTGCAACGCACGACGCGACTGCATTTGTAAGACTGCTGCTGTGTCGTGACGAAGTGGGGCGGCGCGAGTCAGCCCTTGAGTACGCCAACCAGCTTCCGCTGGCAATGCTGGCGGTCGGGAACATTGATGCAGCACTCTCCTTCGTGAAGGACTTCCCCGGCCAGGGCTACGAGGTCGTCGACGCCCTGCTTGCGCGAGGCGACTTCGAGCGAGCGAAGGAGCTGTTCGAAGGCCTCGATCCGCTATCGCAGCTCCATACGCCCAAGTTCCAGAACCACGGGTTGAACCATAACGTTAATGAGTTCGAAAGATGGGCAAGACGCGTCTTCCACTTCCGAGACGCCGAGCAGATCCAGGCAGCGATTGATCACGTCGCCACATATGGGCTGCGCGATACCGAGCCGATGGATCCGGCAACTGTCGCCGCGCTGCGGCTACATCTGAGGAGGGAAGTCGCAAAGGCGATGCTCGTGCAGAAAGCAGACTCCGATCCAGAGGAACTGTGCAGCAAGCTTGGAGTAGCCGACGAAGACAAGCCGTCGGTAATGGTTCACGCGGGGCTCGCGGCCAGTCGGCGCGGCGACATTGCGCAAGCGCTTGCGCTGTTTGATGCTGCCACTGCCCTTCCAGGTTTCGGGGAGGTGCCCAACCACTACCGCCGTCGGATGGCGCTGATTGCATTCGCAGCTGACCGCCGTCACCTAGCCGAGGCCCTGTTCGACAAGCTGGTTGCACCGATGATCTCCATGTCCGATGACAAAGCGGACTTGGCTGGGCTGGGTGGTCTGGTCGGCGCAGTGATGGATCACGCACGGCTTTGTACATTGCTCAATAGGCCGCTGCCGAGTCCGGCACCGTCGAAGTACACCTTCCTTCATCCATTCCAACAGCACGCCGCAACGATAGGTGTGCTCCTGGGCCGCAGCGCCCACGATAACGGCTCCTTGCCTGCAGGCGGCATCCAGGACGCAGCCCGCGCCTGCCTTGGGTATGTCCTACGTCTGGCACCAGAGGACGGCATCGACGCATACCGCATTCAGCAGGCCTTGAAAGCAGCCCCCGTGTTTGTGAAGGCGCTACTGAGGCTTGGCGCCGAGCGAGGCGAGACTGAGTATCGCGCAGTACTACGGGAAACTGAAGCAGCCATTGCCTCATCGACGTTGAGTGGTACTGACTACCTTCGACGCAGATTGGCTGTCGATGCGTATCGGGTTGACGGTGACCGGGCGGCTGCAGTTGATCGGCTCAACGCGCTCCTAGTGGAGCTTCAGGAGAGTACACCGAGCGAGCAGATCGACGGGTTAGCTAATCTGGCCATCGGATTGGCTTCGGTCGGAGACGTGGAGCGGGCGAAACAGTTGCTGGCGACAGTTCCCGATCAATGCCTTGGCTACGCGCTGGCCCCCAAGAAGGACCCGCAGTACGCAGTCTGGCGAGACATCCTAGTCCTTGCGAATGCAGCTGACCCTGAGGGCCGTGTCAAACGTGTCTCAAACTTGTTGCGCCAGGTCGACGGCATGACGGAAACGGAAGGTTCCTCGGCCGCGCATCGCCTAACAATGTCGCTGATAGAGGAAGCGATGCAGGTCGGGCCCGGCTTCGGCTTCGAGGTGTCAGAGACACTGGCGGATTGGCATTTGATTGGCTGGCCGAACCGCGTCGACCTGCTCATGAAAGGGATGGTCCGGCGAAGCCCTGAACTCGTCCTGGTTTGCGCGACCGTCTGGTGCGGTCTGTGTTTGCCTTTCTATATGGAACCTCACTACCGGGACCCGTACCACGTCGGTGACTTCATCAACGTCGCCGCTGACGCAGCCGGCCCTGATCAGATTGAGGCGCTTGCGCTGATGCTATTGGACGCCGTTGAGGTGACCAGCAGAGCGCATGAACGGGTAGCGCTGCTCCAGCGCATCCGCACGGCTTCCGGAAAGCATGGGTTCTCGTCGGCCGATCTCGAAGCTGCGGTCGCCCGGTGGAAGTCAGAAGCACCGGAACCTCGACACTCGTATACGCCCAGTAAGTACGACGCGGAAGCCACTCTCGAGGACCTTGAGCACGCATTTGAAGCGGATGGCGCCGATCTGAACTACAACGCTCCTTACCGCTTCAGAGAGCTGGCTGACACCGCTCCACTTCATCTAGCGAAGAGGATGTTTGAGCGTTGGCAGAAATTGCAAGACAGTGCGCCCTGCCGCTTCCTGATGGTGAAGCGGTTTGCTGCGGCGGGTGAGGTCGAGTACGCCAGGAAGCTGATGCAAGGCTACGAGACAGGCAAAGACCCTTGGAGCTCGTGGAGCCAGTGGATGGGCGGCGGCAAGTTTTTCTACTTTGAGGCGAAGAAGATTTTGCAGGGAGCATCTACGTGCCCTGCCGCCTTTGAGAACATCGTCGACTCGGTGACAGCGGGCCAGGAAAACACCCAGTCGCTGCTTGCAGAGCTAGACTCGATACTGCCGGTAATCAGCGCGATGCCAGATTGGCCGGCCATCTGGTCGCTGCTTGAGGAGCAGATGACCTACACTCGCGAGTTCCAGTTGGGACGGCCCTTCCAGTCCAGCGAGCTACCGCTCAACGACACCGAGCTTCTGGAGGATTTGCTGCATTTTGCCTACCGGCTTCCGGTTGCAGAACTTCAGCGCCATGCACGCAACACGACGCTGACCCTGGGAGAGCAAGGTGGGCTTGGTCAAACTCTGTTTACGTCTGTCAGTCGGCGACTCATGGACGGTGTGTTGGACGCTCCGTTGCAGGCGCTCGGAACGCTGTTGTCTACTGACAGCGAGCACCTTAAACCCGAGTTGGGCAGCGCCGTAGCTACGCTGGTCAGTCACCCTGACATCGCGGTAGCAGAGTCAGCCGCGCTATTGTCGCATCGGTGGGGGCTGACTGTTTCTGTAGACTCGACTCAGTTGCCGCTCTTCTATCGCCTCGAGCTCGGCCATCTGCCAGAGGGCGACCAGGCATTCACCGATGAGAGAACTGGCGCAATGCGCGTCGAGTCGCTGCTTGGCTGGACCGATATGTTGCGCTCGACGGCACGTCACATTGCGAAGGCAGCTGACATTGAGGAAGTGACTGTCCGCCGCCGGGCCGCGATGTTCATCCAGAACTGGGGAGGGCTTGATGCATTTGGGCCCTCTGGCGTCGATAGGCTTGAAGCTCAGCTTCGCGTCCTTGATATGAAGATCACTTACCTGAAGCCCCATGCCTACATCGCCATTGCTGCCCTCCGCCACGTCGCGGGAGAGCTGCGGCTTGCCGGCAGGCTCAACGACCGCGACAAACCGGTGCTGTTGGAACAGTTGGGCTGCCCGCTTCCGCCGCGACAGTGGACGCTTCCGCGAGTTCGCCCCGAATGGATTCGACTGCCGCTGATTGACCCCAGTGCAGGCTGGTCCGAGCGAGCGCGGAAGTGGGTTGACGAGGTTGAAGGAGACGTTGCCCCTTTCCCAGTCCACCGTGACGGCCAAGTTGTGGCCGAAGTGTCCCGCTTCCATATCCTCAAGGCGCGGCTGTCAGAGCATCGCCTCTACCGCTTTAGAGCGCCCTCGGCAGAAACTGATGGTGAAGACTTCGGCAATTGCTATGCCAAGCTGCCCATAGTTGTTTGGGTAGGCCAGTACGTCGCACTTGACCATGATCTGGCGCCGACGCTGATAAGGCGAGTTGTCTGCTCCGTGGACATGGGGTGCGACACAGCGGCTTACCCATTCGCCCTGTGCCCGAATTGGGCGGAGAGACTTCGCTGGCGCTCTCAAGAAGAGAATCTGAGCGTTTTCCTGGATGCAAACGGAATTGTGGTCGCGAAGCTTTACTGGTGGCGCGATGCGGGTCCGGTTGATATCGATTCGGATTCTTTGTGGGGGGAGGGCTGCTACCTCGTTGTGACGCCGTCAGGCCTCAAACAGCTCAATTCTGCACGTGGCGGGCGGTCCTTGGGAATCAATGTATTCGCAAGCAGGCAGATAAGGGAGCCAGGTGGCTTCGGGCAAACCCTTCTAAGAACAGCGAAGAGCGGATACTCGGTCTAAAGCCATCCGTGTTCCGCTTCGACGTGGGGTGTTCAAGTAACCGCCTCGATCGCCGTTGGCTTTAGTTTTGGGACGAAATTTGAAGGGACTGCTGCGGTAGCGGCAACCGTTTCTCATTCCTGCGACAGAAATGGCTAGCCGCTTACTAGGTTCGATGTCTACCTATGGCGGGTAGACATTGAACATTGGAACTAGGCTGACCAGCAAAGCAGCTTCGGCCTGAACAAATTGCTGGTGACTACTCTGCGGCCAAATACGGAAGGCCCTGGCATAGCACTTCTAGAGGGATGATTGAGCTGGGTATAGATCTAAAGAACTCAGGCTCATTGTTGATGTGGTTTCGAAGCCTGACTGCATCTTTGGTCGTCTGGACGAGAACGGCAATCGGCTTGGATGGAAGTGTAAAGCTGCCCTCGCAGCGCCACTCCCGTTCGTGAACCCAATTTATGCCTGTTCCATCGACGGCTTCAAGTCTTACGACACGCCACAGCTCACTTTTTGGAATGCCAAGGAGGCCTAGTTCCTCGTCTGAAAGGTACAGAACAGGCCTGCAGCCATCTTTGTACGCGCGTCTCTTTGTTATGACCACCCCGTACGCTTCATATCGAGGCTTCTTGGGATCTGTATTGGACTCATTGAGCACATACTTGAGTGAGCCCAGCGGGACATCCATGAAGCAAGCAGCGGATGACCCGCCCTTGATGTAGCCAGACTTGGTTGTGCTACCAAATATCTCACCAGTGCCAAGAATGCTAACCAGATTCTCATAGGCAGTGAATTTGTCGGTCTTTACCGTATTTCTTGTGAGGTGAACCAAAAACGGGGAAAGATCAGGGCGCTCGAAGAATGGAAGATCATTGTCAGCAGTTGCCATACTCTCTCTCGCAGTGTCTAGATATCCAATTGCCAGGGTCCCTGGTCACGGGTATGCGAAATAACCACAGCGGGTCACATGGTGAACGTTTCTCCACCGTGCTGCTCGATTCTACGGCGGTGGGTTTCAGCTCACAAGTCAATGCAAAACAGAGAGGCGCGATATCAAAACCTCTGGCTCTTCTGGGGAGGCAAGTGTTGAGTATCGGTCGGCTACTGCGCTCGTCTATCTCCGATAGAGGGCTCGGCAACAGCAAGGTGCCCGGCATCTTGGCCAGCCGAGAAAGCAGCCCGTAGGGCTGAATCACTTTGAGCAATCACCAGCCAAACGTCTTGCCACGGACCTTCGTGCTCAGGCTTGCCTGGTCCAGCAACCAGTGATAGCCCACGTCGTTGGGGTCTGGGTCAGACCAAGGATCGATTTAATGGTGCGGTGCATGCTCGCGGACTTGCACGCCAACTCTGAAGGGCGTCCGTCATCCTTCGCGCAGCGCCGGGTTTTGGCTGTCGTAATAGGCTTTATTTTGCCGGCAGAGATGCGCTTGAATCCCCTTCCTTGAAATAGACTCGTGGCCTTGACGACTCTTAAATCAATTGACGCTGAGATCAAGCAGCTCGAAGCGCAGAAGAAGCTTGTTGAGAATCGTGACAGTGAGCTGCCACAGGCAATCGCTGTTCTCCAGAAGTACTCGGGGAGTTCTCACGGCCGCTCAGCGGCGCCAGCTTGCGAAGCTCGTGGGAAGCGCTGGCGATGACGACGCAGCCGCACCCATGCGAGCGGCGAAGCCTTCGAAGTCTTCAGCTAAGGGACGCACGCTCGGCAAGGTAGCCCCGAAGTACCGTTTGCCCAGCGGCGAGACTTGGACGGGCAGGGGGCTGACGCCGAAGGTCTTCACCGCTTGGGCTAAGTCCGCTGAAGGCAAGGCCTGGAGTGCCGCGAACGTCGGCGAGAAGTATCCTGCCGCAAGTTCAACCAAGCCGCAGGCTAAGGTCGGCAAGGCCGTGCTGAAGAAGGCGCGCAAGGTCGGCGCTAAGGGTAAGGCGGCAAGTGCTCCGGCCAAAAAGGGCGCCGAGAAGATCGCTCGAAAGGCCGTTCGCAAGGCAAAGTCTGCCTGATTTGAAGGCGAGGGCCCCTCTCGACTGGAATCAAAGAAATTTCAAACCTGTACTACGACCTTGAGGACGCTACCGAGAGTCCTTGCGGATAGGGCTCCGCTGGCAGCCCTAGAGGAAGTACACGTGATGTCGAACAGCAAGATCGAGTTGATCTACTGCGTGATGGTGGTCGCCACAGCAGTACTGGCGGGGGTGGTGAAGTGCACCGCCCCAAACAACTGCATCAACTGCAGCTTCATGGATCCCTGATCCCAACTAGCGACATACAGAACGCACAAGGCCCGGCTAGTCCGGGCCTTGTGCGCTTCTGCTGCCAATTACAAAGGAAATGACGATGGTGAACTCAGTTGAAGGTCTGGCCCAGCGCATCCGGGGCCTCTGGATGGCGGCCTTTGCCTCAAGGCTTGGCCGTTGCGACACCGCGAAAACTGGCGACACACAATTAGGAAGCGGAAAAGTGAAGATGCCGCGTGAGCCCCTGACGAGGACGACCACCCGTGCGAGGACTGCCGGCGGTCGCAAGACAGGAGACCGGTGATGCAACTCCAGGCCCGAGTGGATCCCCTAGATCGTAGCCAGTGCGCTGCGATGGAGGCAGCCTCGAAGCTTCGCGATGACCGGGCAATCGCCCGAGCCCTGCGGATACTGCAGCGCCGAGCCTGTAAGCCAGGTCAGGCCATGAGTGACGTCGCCACCTGTGGCGCGTTCTTCCGCCTTCGATTGGCTCATGAGACGCGAGAGCACTTTGAAGTGGCCTTTCTTGACGCTCAACACCGGCTGCTGGCGGTTGAACGGCTGTTCTCCGGAACGATAGGCTGTGTCAATGTCTATCCGCGGATCGTGCTTCAACGGGCACTGGTCCTGAACTCAGGAGCTGTGATCCTGGCCCACAACCACCCCAGTGGGAACCCAGACCCGTCGGCTGCAGATCGAGCTATTACGACACGCCTCAAAGAGGCTCTTGGCCTGGTCGATGTCAGGCTGCTGGATCACTTCGTTGTGACAGCGGACAAGGCGCTATCGATGGCTGCGCGGGGAATGCTTTAACGAAGCAGCTGCCGCTTCATTGATACCTGGCAAGAGAACTTGGTGCAGTGGTCCCGCAGTAAGCGTGGCGCGGCAGTTATAGGGCGGTCCCGGAGTTCTCAATCTTGTCTATGAACTCCTGGCGTCTCTCGGGCGGTAGCTTGGCCAGAGAAGCAAGTGCCATAGCAAGTTCTGCCTGCTGCTTCTCGCCGAGTGTTCCCAGGCACAAGATCGCATCAGCCATCGCTGAGCTGCCTGCAACAAGGTAGGCGGGTGGAACCTCAAGGGCAGCTGCCAGCACGAAAAGCGAATCAAGGCTGACGGCCATTGATTCGCTTTCATATCGGCTTACTCGTGCCGACGCTGTGTCTTTATCCAAGCCCATGCGAACTCCAACTTCACGTTGACTAAGCCCCCGTAAAGCACGGGCTTGTCGCAAGCGTGCAGCAACCACGCCGCGAGGAACGGGCGTATGGCTGTTCATGAACGGTTGGAGGGCTTGGGCCGCATGCCAACAGGATGACGCCACTTCTACGCACGGGGTAGACTCTACGTGGCACGTAAGTTCGGCGCAACCTCAAGGCCAATCAATTGATCGCATGCAGCGGCTTACGTGTCGCTAGCTGCGGGAAACAGTCAAACGGGCAATTCAATTAACAAGGAACAACACACCATGGGCGTCATCCTCTACAACCTTCTGATGATCTTCTTCCTGGTCCCCCTGACGATCAGGGCATACCTGAGCCTCAAGAAAAACAGTCTTCCGTTGCCGCACTTCCAGAACAACGTGGTGGTCAACCGAGTCAAGCTGCGGAAGGCAATCGGGATCTGGTCCCCGATTCTCTTCTGGGCCTTCCACGGCGGCTGGCTGATGTTCAACCTGTCCATTGATGCCTGGATCGGCGTACTGGCGACCATTGCCTACATGGTCTCAAGCGCCTTGCTCTCCAGCCAGATCAAGGCCAAGCAGATCGGGGTCATCCCAGAGCAGGCTGCCAGTGGCAACGACCCAGCCTGATCGGCTTCAAACGGCCAGCTATCGGCTGGCCGCTTCGTGTGACCGGAGTACAAATGAAAAAAAACGATAGACGAGCGGAAAGCTACCTGGGCTAGGGAGCGAGCTTCGGAGCTGTGGGCTCGGGCGACAGCGCTTGATGCAAATCCAAGTGGCGGCTGGAGGGATCGTGCCCGCCGGCGGCGGGCTGCCGATAGGCTGATCAGAGAAGCGGCCTACTACGAGCGGCTGGCGTCTCGGCTTGACGGGCTGATCGCCAGTGAGGATTGGCTGCCGTTCTAGCTCACGGTCTGACTCGGGAGATGGACTGGCAGGGGGCCTTGCGCCCCCTGCCCGGACTCGACGTCATTTTTTCTTTGTACCTTGCGCCGGGCCATTGCGCGACCATTCGGCGCAGAAGATCGGCCGCTTAAGGTCAGCGGCCGATCAGGATCTGGTCCGCTAGTTCAGAACCGCATGCCCTGGATCGGGTGCCAGGTCTGAATTCCCAGCTTTTCTTTCTGGTAGTACGCATAGTTAGTCACTGCAAGCGAAGGCGGCTCTGGCATAGCGGATTCTGCGGTAGGCGCTAGCTGGCCTGTCCGCCTTGGAATCTACAATTCTTCGCCCTGATCGTCCTCTGCGCTAACATTTGGGAGTGGCTCTGGAGTGAATGGAGAGCCTGGTGGGCGAATAGTCCATGGCGCTGTTTCCGTCAGAGGGACATGGCGATCTTATCGGTCTTCACTGCGGGCACAGTTATAAGGATGAGGATGTCATGCGGAACCCGGATATTGCGTTGACGGATGAAGAGCAAGCTTTGTTCTTGTCCATCAAGTTCGATTGGACAGATCACGATGATTTGCGTGGATCGCTTGAGCCGATGAGGCTACTTGCAAAGAGTGTCCTTGGGCGAGGTGCGGTACCGGAGGTTCGAATCGCCTTCTTTACGGATCCTGACTTCAACCCCGGTGGGCGAGGTAAGTCGCGCAAACAGGTGTTCGAGGGCAACGGTACTTGTGGTGATGAAATTCTTGGTCACCCAAGCTTCCTCAAGCATCTTGAGTATTTCATTTGCGGCCCAGAGCTTCCTGCTGTTGTGATTGAAAGGTTCAAGAGCGAAGCAACTGGCTCCGGCTATCTTACGGGCGGGGACATAAACGACCTAACGCCCTTCGCGAGATCCTGTGTTCGCTCAAACGGCTTGGACCCTCATCGTGCTGCGGAGGAGTTCTTCAAGCTTGCTGTTGAGTGCGGTGCAATGCCGTCTTCCGCAGAGTCCGTGCGAAGTTCGGTTCGTGCGGTGAAGTTGCGATAGCAAATTGCGATGGTGTCGCAAGTATGCCGAAGGGCCATAGCACTAGAGCTCTACCTTTGGATGCTGCGACTCGAAGAGCTGAGAAGGCAAGCGGGCCGCCCTGTTCGGGGCGGCCCGGGCTACGATCAAGTTTGATCAGATTTCATCGTCGCGCCAGGTGTCGTCCGGGCTTGCGCCATCCTCGCACTCTATATAGATCAGGCCGGCACGTCCGGCTTTAAAGAACAGGAGCTTGCCCCAGACGTCCATGGAGTGTCCGTTGTACATGCGATCACTATCGGGGTCGTACTCGCCGCTCATGGTGCCGGTCGCCTCGATACTCCACTCCGTTGGAGCTTCCCATAGGTCGCCACTGGTCGTTGCCTCGTCTTCCATGTAGGGGCCTTCTTCGAAGGAGGCATTGCTCTCCGCAGTTGCCATCGCTGTTGAATCGCCCTCGGCGATGGCCAGTTCCAGCATCTCTCGCGCGTATCCATCGTAGAGATCGGATATGCCACTGTGAACGGGAACGGTGGCCACTACCTTCAGCGCTTCGACACAACTATGTACGGCTATCTCGGACAGGCCAATGCTACTGGCCCGGACTAACCCCAGCGGAATATTCAGTATCAGCCGCTCGGCGTCGTCGAGATGGTAATCCAGGTTCTGGTCAGACTCTTCGACGTATAGAGCGGCCAAGGTCCTGTAGCCGAGCAATGCGGCGACAACTTCTGATAGATGTGAGCGGGAGATGTTCACGCCCCGCCGGCACATAGCTTGAGATGCCGCATATGCGGCGCTACTGACAAGTTTCATAGGAAATGCCTCTTACTGCTCGAGACGTCGGACGTTTTGTCGTCCTCGGGCAGCCGGCTTTCCGGTCGTCGAAAACGGAGGGGTGCGGTCCTGCAGGTCAATCGGCCTGTTTCAAGCTGTCCGAAGCTTAGGCGGGCGCCCAGCCACTACCATAGCCCCGGAACTTGGGAGACGCAACCAACATGACAATCTGGTCAGATCGGGACGTAGAAGTGGCTTACGACGTGGTCGCCCGTTGGAGGACGCAGCCTGCGGGAACACCTCTGCGATCCGTGACATTCTCCGCAGCGCAGAGGTCGAGGTGTCACGAGAATGTTGCGCTCTATGTAGCTGAACACGGGGGTGAAGTGGTCGGAGGGTTCTTGGTCGAACGCGCCGCCAATGCGCCTTGGGTCTACATTCGTGCGCATTCGGTTGTCCATATGGGCGACGAGCTGATTGATCCAACACTGAGCGCTGAGGACCTAGAGGCACAAGCGTTCTTCGTGCACCTCGGGCCGGTGCAAGAGTTTCGCGAGAGAGCTCAGCGTTGGGCGCAGATGCCGGTCCAAATCCCGCAGCCGGAGGCTACGGATGAGTCGTACCTGTAAGAGTGGTTGCCCGCCGTGCGGCATCGATAGGCATACCTTGATCAATGCGATAGAGCAGGGCGCTCAGTCATGCGGTTGCGATTCCGAGACGAGGCCGATTGTCGGGGGCTGATCTAGAGAGCCAGAAGGACTCGATCACTGCGACCTGTTCGCACCGGAATGACTCCAGAACCGAATCCTTGAATTTTTGAGCATGTTGTTCCAGGCCGCACACGGATCAAATGGAACCCGACAGGCACACGGCCTGTCGGGAATCCGGCCGGACTCCTTCACATCAACACCCGAAGGTTTCCAACATGAACACGATCCAGACGCGTTCGGCGCTGATGCCGGACTGTGGCACCGTTTTGCCCGCCGACTCAGCATTCGCTCTTATCCCCGAAGGCCTGCGTGACCGCCCGGCCTTGAGCCTGAAGGAGCTGCTCCGGGTGATCCCGGTTGGCCGCAGCAAGGCCTATATGCTGATGAAGGAGGACCCGACCTTCCCCAGGGGGGTGCCGCTCTACGACGGCGAGAACTCCCCCAAGTTCTACTGGACCCACGAGGCCATCGCCTGGCTGCAGGGCCGTGCCGCCAAGATTGGCGCCAACAAGGGAGGGCTGTGAGCATGAACAGTCTCGTCGACGCCCTGGCTGGCATCCACACTCCTCTGGACCGCCTCCAGCACGCCTTGGATCAGGATCTGAGCCTGGGCAAGAGCAAGCTGGAGATGGATTTCCGCCAGGCTTACCCCGTGCTGGAGCAGTACCTGATGCAGCGGACGCGCAAGCGCTTGGCGATGGAGCGCTTCAATGCCGCCTACGACCACCAGCTGAGTCTGCCCCAGTTCCGTAAGCTGCTGAACGCGGAGCGGGTGCGCCGGCAGGAGACGGGCGACATCGTGGTCTGCTCCGGTTGCGGGCAGCCCGTCCTGAGCTCACCCGCGGCCGAACAGATGGAGTCCGAATGACCACCACCTTTGGCCGTGTTGCCCCCCGCTATCCACTGAACGCCTTCCTGGTGGTGGCGCGCGAAGCGGGTTACGAGATCTCCCGCAACGTTCAGGCACCGGAGGCGCTGATCGGGATGAGCTTGATCAACGCCATCTCCATGGCGTGCCAGGGACTGATCGACGTCAAGCTGCCCACGGGCCTGATCAGGCCCGTATCGCAGAACCTGCTGATCATTGCCGAATCGGGCGAGCGCAAGTCGACCGTGGCCTCGCTGCTGTTTGCGCCGTTTCGCGACGCTGACACGAAGGCACTGGCAACCCATAAGGAGAAGAAGAGGGCGTACCAGGCCGAACTGGGTGCGTGGGAGGCCAAGCTGAAAGGTCTGCGCAGCGCAGTTGCGCGGGCGGTCAGTCGCGGCCAGGTCAGCGACGAGCTGGAGGCTCGCCTACTGGAACACGGCCGCTGCAAGCCGACCGAACCCCGACTGCGCTACTTCATGCGGCAGGAGATCACCGGCAAAGCAATCACCGAGGCGCTGGTGGGGGACGGGGAGTCGATCGCCATCAGCACCGACGAAGGCCATGTCCTGTTCCGAAGCGAGGCGATGTCTCATCTCGGGCTGTTGAACCGGTTGTGGGATTCCCCGGGCGTGCTGATGCGCGACCGCGCGGACGAGAATCTGCTGGCCATGAATCCCCGGGTGTCGGTCAGCATCATGACCCAGCACGAACCGCTCAAGGCCTTCCTGGATCGAAAGGGGTCGGTTGCAAAAGGCAGCGGCCACTGGGCGCGCTACCTGGTGGGCTGGCCGCAATCGAACATGGGCTTCCGCCAGGTGAGCGGAGAGGAACCGACCTGGGAGCATCTGCCGGCGTTCCAGAAGCGGATTGGGGTGCTGCTGGAGCGTTACCGGACCCAGATCGAATCGGGATCGATCGAGCGCGAACTGATCGAGTTCAGTCTCGATGCGAAGAGCCGCTGGGTTGAACTGGCGCAGGAGACCGAGCGTCTGCTTCGCCAGGGTGAGTACCTGAGCGACATCAACGACTTTGCCGCCAAGGTAATGGAGATCCTGGCACGGCTGGCGGCTGCGATGCACTACTTTGCTGAGGAGGCCGGCCCGATTTCAGTCGATACCCTCAATCGAGCGTTCGAGATCGTCAAGTGGCACGAGAGCGAGTACAAGCACTTGTTCTCGCCTGACTCGGTAGTGCCCCAGGATCTTGTCGATGCCCGGGCCCTGGCGCACTACCTCAAGACCCGGATCTGGCGCGGCCCCTTCTCTGATACCTGGGTTCCGCGTAACCACGTGCTTCGCAATGGTCCCGTCAGGAACCGTAGCCGTCTTACTGCAGCTTTGGACCTGCTCCAGGCGCGTGGTGCTCTATGGATCATGACCGGGGCGATGGACCGGAAGTGCTACCTGCGGCTGGCCGACAACTTCTTTGGCCAGATGCAGATGTCCCTGTAGGATGGGGCAGGGATCGGTGAAGGCGAGGGCGTTGGCCTTCACTCGATCCCTGCTAAGGCCGCTTCTTCCTCTGCAGGCCGGCTGAGGCCCGAGCGACTCTGCGACAAAATCGCAAAGTCGCCCTTGTTCAACAGGGCGCCAGCGGGGTGGCGGCATCATGGCCAGCCCGATACGCCACGTACTGGGCCTTCTCCCCGTCGGCCATCCCCTTGACCAACAACGGACCCAAGTGGCGCTCTGCCCGTCGTTCCAGTCCCTGGTCCCGAAGGCTGCGGTGGTCCACCCTGGCACTGTAGCCGCACTCGGCCAGCATCTCGTTCTGAGTATCGGCCACCAGCTTGCGTCTGGCCGTGACGTCCTGCCGCAGTTCCAACGGACTCTTGCCCCCGCTGTCCTTCCTGCAGCCGCCTTCACTCGGACGGGTCGGGTTGTAGCGCGAGAAGGTTCGATCTGGAGTACGTTCGATTCCATCCGGAACGCGGTCCGAGCACATCAAGTGGACGTGGGGGTTCTCGATACCGCCAAGCGCGCCCTCTGGCGCATGGAGTGCGTACTGGTACGGTTTGGTTCCGGCCAAACGCTGAGCGAGTCGCTCAGCCAGCTCAATCAGTTGGGGTTGGGTCAGCTCGCTGGGCAGTGCGATCTCATGCTCGCGATAGGCCGCGCCGTTGGCACGCTCATGGCGGTCGGCCATGCTCCAGAATGCTTTGGGATCCTCCTGGGCCCATGCCGGTAGGTTGCCGTGACTGGCGTGGACCAAATCCTCTCGCTCGCTGTGCGAGCCCTCCCGCTGGATGTAGCTGCTGTGTCTGCGAGCGGTGCCCCTCTTGCCGCTCTTGATGCTGTAATGGAAGCTTGCCATTGCTGTATCACCCTTTCTCTATGCGTAAACGAAAAAGGCCGACAAGATTGCTCTTGTCGGCCTGTGTGGAGTGGGGTTATTCGTTAGCGAATACGGCAGGATAGAGAAACGGTAAGTGCGCGTGCTACAGCCTCCTGCATGCAACCTGTAAGTATCGCTATGTGGAGACCTGACACACCCTCGTGTATCAACTCTGTACATAGGCACTGTTCTACAGCGCCTCCTAATGCTCACGTCTCTCTATCCCTGCTAGCTGCGAACACATCACTTCCATATACATAGGGCCGGTGGTGTATGAAATTACCGATTCATTCGATAGTGGTCGATGGCCAGGTCTTTGGCGAGGTTCACACAGTATAAGTTCAGCGTGTTCAGCCCGGTAGTGATCGCCGTGATGTTCTTCAGATCCAGCACGGAGCGGTACGCGCCCAGTACCGCGATCTGGTATCGCATCCATGCCTGATAGCTGCCGATCGTTCCTGTAAAGATGGCTTGGTACTCGTAGAAACGATTCAGATAGATCTGCATCACGCCTTGATGCTGATACGGCCGGGCATCGCTCAGGCCCTTATCGAAGAGACGCTGGGGGTTCTTGCCCTGATCCGTCTGGCCGTGCCAGTACGGCTTATAGTCCTGTCCACGCTCCTGTTGGTAGCGGAAGGAGCAGAACGCGGCCACCACGTCGTATACAGTCAGGACTGTGGCGTCCGGATCCGTACAGTCGAACGATCGATAGGCGTACGAGACAAGCAGCGGTCTGACGCGATCGCGGTGCGCCTGAAGCTGTCGGACGGTCGTAGGGATGCCGGTGGCCTTTTGGACCAACTCGCACATCGCTTCCGAGTGCTCAAGCAGCAGGTAGTGGAACGTACTGATTGAGAAGACACGGTCAGCCGGTCCATGGTGATACTGGGCGCCATGGGCTGCCAATTCGCAGAAGCGATTGGCGTCATCCTGGATGTCTCCGATCGCACCGTGGATACGTGTTTCCTCCAGGTGTCTGGGGTAGTGCTGGATGAAGTGCCGGAATGGCAGTGTCTGAAGGTAGATGTACATCGCCTCTGCAGCGGATGGGGACATCTCTTCCATCAGCTCAACGCGGAACTGGTCGAGCGGCTCGGAGATCGAGTCGAACGCGCTCACCAGTAGCGCCTCCTTCACGCCGAAGGCGTCATGTAGGATTTGGGAGACCTCATCGTTCGTTCGCTCAACGTGCAGGAGCAACTCTTCAGCGACGGAGTGCTTATCCCTGCGAGAAAGCATTTGCTTAAGCGTACTCAATCTGGACGGATCGATCTCCAATGCCAGCGAGTCGCACAGGGTCTGGATCAGCTCGTAGGCGTCCGTGTCACGCGGCACGGTGGTAACGGTGCTGAACTCCATCGAAGCCAAGTCCTCTAGCTGCGGGGGCGATAGCAGTCTCAGTACGTTCTTGGAGTGGTTGTGGTCGGCCAGAAAGAGCAGGCGAATGGTCTTCAGGACTGGCAGCGGTAGGGACTGCTCCCTGCCCGACACATCCACGCCGATTGTGGATCTGACGAACTCCAAGGTGCGCTTCAGCGACCTGGTCGTGATCAGCTCTCCATTTTCCTTCACGAGTTCGATGTTCAGCGCGTCGATCAGGTCCGCCAAGGTTGCGGTTCTGGCCGCAGCGCAGGGTGAGAAATGAAACTCCGCAGGTCTGATGTGAGCCTGCTGCTTGTCTACTTTTGCCATGTGGAAGAGCCGAGTGTTGAGATCTATTGCTATCGCAAGTGAGATCGCAAC
The DNA here is from genome assembly GCF_029842485.1 of Stenotrophomonas sp. GD03777. Taxonomy (NCBI): domain Bacteria; kingdom Pseudomonadati; phylum Pseudomonadota; class Gammaproteobacteria; order Lysobacterales; family Lysobacteraceae; genus Stenotrophomonas; species Stenotrophomonas sp. GD03777. The sequence goes on along the minus strand of NZ_JAOCGL010000002.1, from coordinate 64,618 downwards.
GTTTGCATGATAGGTAAGACACCTCAATTCGACCCTCCAAATTGATGCGCGGCTGTGGTCTCGGGAAAGGCCGCAAAGAGCGCCGCCTAGCTTGGTGGACTTGAATCCTGGAAGAATTCGGTCGGGCTACACAGGCAAGGACCCGCACTCAGATCCGAGGGCCAAGATTGGCCAAAAGCGACAATGGGTGAGGTGTCTGCCAGTGGAAGGAATGCCAACCAGTCCGGACTTCCAATTTGACCACTCCGTCTCTCTGTAGGAGCACGCGGGCCATAGACAGGTCGGTCAGGACGGGGGATCGTTCGCATAGGTCATCCCCTGGCGCTGCATGAGCATTCTCAACGTTCTGCTTCGCCCTGATCAGCTTTTAGTGGCGGTCGACACCCTCGCGGAAGATGCGCTCTCCGGCGCTACGTCTGCAGGTGCGAAGGCCCTGTTGATTCCGCAGCACAATCTGGTGCTAGCGACCCGCGGCTCAACTCAGTTCTTCCTGAAGATCTACGAGCTTTCTCTACAGGCCAGCTTCCGAAGCGATTTCACGATGGAGCAGCTGATGCGTGAGCTGGGGTTGGTCATCGACCAGCTTTGGCGGAACTACGAACGGGCTGCCTTAGAAGCCGGCTTGCGGGCTGAGATCTCCACACGGAACTAGTGCTGGGCGGTTGGTCACCTCAGGGCCAGCGGTTCGAGGCAACAGCGTATGCGAAAAGCACCAATGCCACGCCTACACTGGTGCAGCGACTTAAAGGTGGCATGGTCTCTCCAGGAGAGCCTCTTGAGGGAAGGAATGATAGCTTCTCGTTTTCGGAAGTATTGACTGCAGGACGTCTCCAGGCTGCATGGCTGAATAGGCGAGTGGGGCGGAGAGTCGCGGGGGGCCATCTCCTTGTTACCACTCTAGAAGAAGACAGTGCGGAGGTACGTGTCCTTGGGGTGTTGGAGCCTTGACCCCATCGGCGCAGGGGAGGGGGCAAAGAACGATCAAGAACGCCCGTTGCGTGAGCTCAGATCTCGATGGCCGCTGCGCAATAAGGAGTCTATCCGTCCTTGGTCTTGCTCTATGCGGCATTGAAAAATTGTGCAAATACCTCAAGGAGGCAGTGTGAGCGAAATTCAGGTCGACATGTTGGAAGTGCAGCTTGGTGCATCAATGCTGCTTCAGTTCCAGGTAGGAGAGAGGACGGTGCGCGTCCTTGCGGATGCCGGCAGCAGCCACGGAGCTTACAAAAAAGATCACGTGCTTCTGAAGCTTCAGAAGCTGCTGGCAGACGGAGACGGGTACCATCCTATCGATCTGCTGATATGTACTCATTATGACGGTGACCATCTCAACCAGCTTGTTCCGGTTGTTGAGAATTTTAAAATTCGTGAGGCGTGGCTGCCCCCAGTAGCGGCAGACGACACTGTCGCATGGGAGGAGCAGGACGAGCCGGAGCTGGGTGACTACCTAGGTAACGCATTTCGCGATCTTGATCGCGGACCAGAGAGATTGCGGGGGTACTTGGATCACAAGGCGCGCACGATAGAATCTGTTGCTCAGATCCGGACTGACGAGCAGGCGCGTTGGCAGCGCGGTGAGCACGAGCTCAAGTTAGATGTTCCTGACTGGGAACGCTGCAAGGACAATCCTGATCAATGGGAGGCGTACTTTCGCCAGACCAGTCGCGTGGCGGGTGCGATCATTGCCAACGGCAGTCACGCTGCATGCGGGGGCGAAGGCCTGCCCACACCTGCGTCTGACATAGTCGAGATGCTTGCTAAGAATTACGGGGAAGATGAGTACTACAAGTGGCAGTACTGGGTTCGCAATGCTGCAGATCATTTTGGGTCTTTGACCGAGTACTATATCAATGGCGGTGCTACTGATCCGCAGATCAGGTCGCTGGCAGGAATTGAGAAAAGTCTTTCTGATCAGGCGATTACTGCAATTCATTTGGCGCGTGTAGTAGAAGCGCTCCAGCGTAAGAGAGTCTTTATTGAATTCAAGTCAATTGCGGACGGGAAGCCGGATACTTACTGCTGGTGCCCGCGATGGAATAGGTTTCTCCTTGGGGTGCCTGAAATCCCAAGTCTCCCCAAGCTGGTTCTACTGGGGCCCTCAAAGAGCCTGATTAAAAAGCACTGGAAGAGGCTGCCGACGATTCACTACGTTGCATTTGCACTTATGCAGCATGTTCCAGTGAAGAGCATTACTCCATCTAACGCGCTTAGCTACTCAATGGTGTTCAACCATGGTGGCCAAGGTGTCTTGATCTCGGGTGATACGGGGTTTGTAGATTTTGTAAAGCCTGAAAGCACGCGATCCAATCTTCTGTTCTACCCTGAGCTTATCAATGAGCTGAAAACATACCTGCCTATAGTTCAGGTCGCTCACCATGGTGGAAATAACAAATACTTCTATCACGCTCTACTGGAGGCTGGGCTAAAGTTCCAAAAGGGGCCCTGTTTCCTTCTCCTGTCACACGAGGAGGACTCGGAGCATCGTCCATCGCTAGCATTCGAAAGCTTTCTTTCCAGGGTGCATCCATGCGATGTCAAGCTTCTATTCACGTCAAGGCCGCGGAAGATCGCAACATACAACTATGAACACCTCTACGAATCGGTTGTAGGGAGCCCGTCGAACAATACGAGAGGTGACGTTCAGATCATTTACAAAGGCGGGGTGTGGATGACAACCAAGCACGCGGTGGTGCCCCACATCTAAACGCTGCCACCCGTACCGGTTAAGCGGCGGACCGAAATGATGGACGCGCAATGGCAGATCTGCGCCAATTCAAGAGCCTGGGTGAGGTTAGTCCCAACTTAGAACGCCGACCGCCGAGGCCTTTCCGTGCTTGGCGGTATCTCTTGTTGCTCTAGGTAGACCAGCATTGGGCCGCAGCTTTGCTAAAGGCTCGGCTTTCCCTTAAATGCTCGCTGCGTACTTTGTACAGATCAACCGAGCCATCGATTACGCCTGTCTGGCGCCCACCTGACCCTGAAACGCAAAGCCTAGCCGCGATGTTCGAAGACGCGGCCAGGCTCAATCGCGTGCGCGATGACTGGCTGGATTGACGTTGGCAACCCCGGGCAATGCCCGGCGGACGTAGCGCCGCGACCAGGTTGTCAGCCTAGTCTCTCCTGAATCGAGATGTCAGCCTGTAATGAAGAAGCTCACGATAGGCTTGAGCATCTTCATCTGGTACTCAACAAGGACATCTCCATCGCCTTGGTCGGTGTCGACCCGGTACGAGAAATCCACTGACTGCTCGCGCTCCTTGAGCTGATATGTGATGCGTGCGTCGCATTGATAGCTGTCGATGTTCTCGTCGTATTCAAGGGTGCGGATGTGTGATATTTCGTAGGTCTCACCGAGCACGCGAAATCCCTCTGATGCAGTAGAGCGGTTGCGGTCTGCGTACTTATCGACCTCCGTCTTTATGGCTTCATCCAGGATCGCCAGCGTGTCGGAGTCTGCGCAATTCGGTGTGCCGCCGGCACAGCCAGCGAGCAACGTGGAGATCGCCAAGATGCTAGCGAGCTTGGTGCCTTTCATGAAGCCTTCCTTGATTGAATCAACTTGATCGTAACGAAGTGATCGGGCCGCAGGGCGTAGGGCAACGCTCAGTCCAGCGCCAGTGGCTGCGTTTGTAGACTATAGTCCGTCGCACTATAGTCGCACCGACACTACCGTCGGTCGTCAATGGCGACCGACGGAAAAGCTGTCCAAAAAGTATTCGGGGAGGTTCTCCGCGCGGTTCGTACCGAGCGAGAGATCTCTCAGCAAGACCTTGCCCTGGAAGCGGATTTAGACCGGACCTACATCTCGATGCTTGAGAGAGGGCTGCGCCAGCCTACGTTGTCCACACTCATCGCTTTGGCGAGTGCAATGGGAACAGATGCGGCCTCTCTAGTGCGAGAAACGACAGATCGACTACGGAAGTAGCTTTGCGGCTGAGCTCCCAGCTGCTGGTGCCAGGATGATCATCTGGTGTGATCGAGCGTTGGGGCAGTCAATTCAAGTTGACGGTGGTGGGCCTGCTATTGGTTGTCCTCACCCGCTGATGCGCTGGATGTTGGAGGGCGAAGGCCCCACCCGCTGGAAGGCCATCCGTCAGCCAATGACTGCAGTTCCCGTCATGCGCGGCAGAAATTTAGCTAGTGCCCACGCGATTCCAGAAAGTCGAGAGCACCGAAACAGCGTTTGGCATGGAGAAGAGAAGTGACGGAAAGCGGTGGTCCGACAACGCAGGCAGGAATTCGTTTCCAGGATAGGGTGGCGGCGCTTTACATGGGGCGCATGCTTGACGCGAGAGAGCGCCCTAGTCGTGACCGCCCAGTTGAAGTCCAGATGGAGACTCTGGACGCTGTGGATGACTTCGTCGTCCGCTTTGATGATGGTTCCAAGCACTTCTTCCAGGCAAAGCTGAGTCTTCAGCGCCACCCAAGCGTGTGGAATGGTCTGTGGCAGGATCTGTACAAGCAGTTCACCAAAGACCTCTCTCCCGATGATCGCCTTGTTCTCATGCTGGGAGAGCCCTCCGCACTCTCTTCCGACCTGACGGAACTTTCCACTCGCAGCAATAGCCTTGATGCAGCAGAGTGGTTGAGCCGCGCAACTGCCAGGCAGGGCGAAATCACTTCCTCGATCGCCGGAGTGCTTTCCGAACCCGCAGAATCTGTCTTTCAGCTGTTTCAACGTCTCGATGTCTGCGTCTGGCCTGGCAGGGATCTCGCAAGGGACTACGCGCCTCTTTGGATGCCTGCAAGTAGTCTGCCTGCTGCGCAGATGTTGGAGGTCCTGGCTGGCTGGGCGTGGGCTGGCTCGGAGACACGCCAGCGATTTGAAGGCGCTACGCTACGTGAGCGGCTGCGCTTGGAGTGGAACGTCAGAATATCTGACGCGCCCAGCTGGGGGCTCGCTCGCTACCGAGATATGGTGGCAGAGATGGCCGTCATCGAGGTGCCGGGCACAGGATTTCGCCAGCAGCGAGAGACGGAGTTTCTCTGGCCTCAATGTTTTAGATACGACCGCGACCGTCGACCAGACTTCGACGACGACTTCCGAGGGTGGCGAGAGTTCAATGCAATCGATGGGATTGATCTTCGTCATTTCCCCAGCGCTGGCATTCGAGCAGCAGTGCTGGTTGCAGGGCCTGGGTTTGGTAAGTCGACCGTAGTCAATGCTATCGCTGCGAGGATTGCACGTGACGGACTGATCCCCGTGGTGATACCGGCAACGGAATTGTCCGATGCGAACTGCTCCATTGGCGATTACCTCGAGCAACGCGTCAATCAAACATTTGACGTAAGAATCGACTGGAGGGCAGCTGCGGCCACAGGTTCCCTTGTGGTTCTCCTGGATGGGCTGGACGAGATTTCAACAGATAGACGTACTTTGGTGTTGGAACGATTCAAAGTGTATCGCGCCGCGTGTCAAGGGGTTCCTTGGCTAATGACCGTGCGCGATCCCGCTGTGCTGGCACCACCAGATGGGGCCGAGATGCTCGAGCTAGCGCCGTTGTGCGAAGAGGACATCAAGACTTACGCGCAATTCTACAGGCCGGGCGAGCCTTCTATCGGCGAAGCTCTTCTAAAAAGAGCGTCGGCCCGCGCTGATCTGGCGCAGTTGACGAGAATTCCAATCTTCCTGTCGCTCATGCTTGTGCTCCGCCTAGAGAATTCTGACCTTCGACGGAGTCAGCTGTTAGAGGGTTACATAGAGACGCTCTTTCGCCCTTCTGAGTTCAAGAAGATCGAGCGTGAGTCAGTAGACGTTGCCACCTTGCGGCGTATCGCTGAGCGGGCTGCGTATGAAGCTCTTGAAGGTGATTCAATCGGACTAACAAAGCAGATTTTTGAGCGAAGCGTTGTCAGCGTTGCTCCTCAAATTGCTGTCGACAACGCGCGCGAGGCCCTGATCCGGCGAGGTCTTCTGAGAAGAACTGGGCTCGCAACTCTCTCCTTTCCGTTCCCCATTGTTCAGGAGTACCTGGCGTCAGCTGAGTTGCTTACGCAGTCGGTGGACGAAATTGTTCGGCGCCTTTCGCTGATCTTCCGCCGCCCTTGGGCTCAGGCGATTCAATTCGCGCTCGAGCGACATCAGAGCCCAGAGATTTTTGTTGCTCGCTTGCTAGATGGACCGGATGACGTGTTCCACACTGCGCTGCGACTGCTCGGGCGATGTGTAGCCAATGGAATGCACATCTCTTCTGAAAGTCGTGATGAGTTAGGGGTGCGATTTGCATCCATTTGGGGAAGTGGGCCCTGGAGAACAAGAAAGCTCGTGGATGGCATCATCCTTGACGCATTCTCAAAGCCCCTTCACGCATCGATTCGGGAGAGACTAGGGGACCGCTGGCTTATCTATCATGGATCAGTCGCGATTGTTGCCTTGAATGGCGACAAGAAGCTGACCCTGTCGGTGCTTAGTTCGCTACTCGACGGTGATCTAAAACACCTTTTCCAGCTTGAAAGTATGCAGGGTGAACTGGATCGATTCGCCGGAGAAGCGCTCGAGCTGTATCTGGCTCGGTGCAGAAGGGGGAGCTTGGCTGAGACAGACGAAGATGCGATTAGTTGCCTAATTGAGAAGCTCGACTGTAGCAATGTCGATCAGTCTCGCTTGTATCTTGCGGCGACGGACACTGGGCTTCCCTTGCCGGTAAGGCTTGTGGCTTGGTCAAAAATGTCAAGTGAGCCAGATGACTCCATAGAAGGGCTCATAATCACTGCAATGCGAGAAGGCAGCTACCGTGCTAGGAATGCTGCTGCAGCGGCACTGGCGCATTCAAAACTTTGTGCTTATGACGTTGTTCGAATACTCAACTCTGGAAGCAGTGATGCTGAAATGCGGATCGATCTCGTCGATCAGCTCCTAGAGAAGTGGCGCGAACGTGGTCTGCAGCACCGTATCCGAGATTTGATGGGTGTCGTGGAGTTGGAGGGGACATGCCGCGATGTCGCTATGCTCTATGCGATTAGTGGAGGGGACCATTCACTGTTTAGTGACCTGTTTGGTCGAATGAGATCGCTTCAGCCGAGAGTGGCGAGCATGGCCGTAAGTTTGCTCGGTCATGTGCAGGATCGAGAGGTAGTGGAGCTTGCTGTGGCAGCGGCGTCCACCAGAGAATGGTCAGCGAAGGAGACGGTGGCGATCTCCGGTGCTTTTGCTACCGGTCTAACCTATCGAATGAAAATGATGGGCTTAGGGACCGGAAGCCTAGAGCCCCGCGAGCTCCATTTTGGGCGATCACTTCCTCTCGATATGATGGGCAAATGGCTCGAACGAGAAGATCAGAGTCCGTTGAATCGGCTGGAAATCTCCCTGGACTGTGTGCAGCTCGGGATGCCTCTGGCCCGCGCCGCTCTAGGGCCCAGCTTGAGGGCCGCGTTGGACGACGGTGCGGGCTCGGAGACCATGAGTGCAATTTCAGCTGCTCGAGCACTGGCGGCACTGCACCGCGCTGGCGAAGGTCTGCCGATTGATGAACTTGAGCAGCTTGCCAAAGAGAGCTCGTACAACCTGGCAGATTGCGCCTTGGAGCTGATCGCAGCTAACGGCTCTCGTGATGACGTGAATACGCTCGTCAATCTCTACTGTCAGGTAAGTCCCGAACTGAAGTTGGTAATCCTGGGCTACCTTGAGCCGCTCGCCAGTCGGCATTCGCTTAAGGTAACAAAGAACTCAGGGAAGCTTGTGATCTCTGCGATTTAGGCTCTACTAGCGCGCTGGTCGAGGTCCTTCCTGACCTTGCTGCGAACTAAGTTCCTCAGCGAACTGCCGCCCTGTCAGGGAGAAGGGGCCGGCATTCGCTGTGGGCTTAGTCGTCTAGTATTCGCGCAGCGGTCGAACTGCCTTGATAGTCGAGACGTCCTGTGATGCCAGTGAGTGCGGGCTTGGGGCCCATGCGTCTTGAAGCACCGTAGCCCCAAATGTAGAAGAGACCTGGATCCCATTTTGGCCCCATACTCGTCTACCAAAGGCTGGCTGGCCAGAGCGTGCGGATCAATCCGGACGCGCAGCTGTCACATCGCTAGGTCTGCTACCAAGAAGCACTTCGCAGCACCACACAAGTCCCTGTAGGTTAGCTGGCCAACCCCAGTGCGGTCTTGGCCAACGCCGTGGCGATCTCTTTGAGGACGCCCATACTGACCGAGCCGCCAACAGTCGCAACCTTTTGCTTGGTCTTGTTCCAGATCGTCTCATCGCGGATCGTATCGATGAAATCATGCCCTTCTGGCGTAAGGCGGAATGCTAGAGCTGCTGTGGGTACGGTTGAGTCGCGACTGCCCAAGGAGTACTGAACAGTGCCTACCGCGAGGCCGGAATCGACGATCATCGCCAAGTGATAGGCAACTTGGGATTGAGTGAATCCCTCCATCGGGTTGGTGGCGCTGAAGGGGCGTTCGCTGGTCTCTAGAGCCAGCATCAGCTGGCGAATTAGTTCGCTATCACGTTTCATGGGGATGCCTGAGTTGGTTGCTGGTTAGGGATTGGAATTCTGGAGCGCCATCCTCATTCGAGAAGTTGGGAAAATGTTCTAGCGGAAGCTCTACTGGATCATCGTCGGACTCCGAACTCCGAACTCCGAACTCCGGACTCCGGCTCAATATTCCAATGAGACAACCTTAGACGCAATCCGAGCAATCCGGCGACTGCCTGTCGCCCGCTCCAGCAAATGGTCTCTCGCCGAAATTCCACCGCTTCGGACAGAGTTGATCAGCTGAGTCTTGCTCCGGTTGTCAGAAAAATCCTACTCGCGTAAGCCGGATGGCTGGTGGAGGTTTCTGCCTGGGCGCGGCATGATATGGCGACGGGTAGCGTGCTGGCCTGATGCTTAGCCTGATCGCCGTTACCCATACCTTTCAGACTCCAGGGGAAATCGATGACTTACACCGCTGAGATCAGTAGGACCAGCCCGACGGCTTTCCTTTTCCTTGTCGACCAGTCCGGTTCCATGCAGGACACCATGGAGAACGGGAAATCCAAGGCGCAATTTGTTGCAGACGTGCTCAACCGCACGCTCGCTACATTGATCACTCGATGCACTAAGTCCGAAGGCACCCGGGACTACTTCGAGGTCGGTGTCCTGGGATATTCGGGCTCTTCTGCCAGCAATGGCCTGAGTGGTGGGCTGTCGTCGACAGTGCTCCATCCCATTTCCGGGATTGAAGCCAATCCGCTCCGAGTGGAAAACCGCACCAAGCGCGTTGACGACGGTGCTGGTGGACTCGTCGATCAGTCCATCAAGTTCCCGGTCTGGTTTGAAGCCAGTGCCTCCGGTGGCACTCCGATGTGCACCGCGATCACCACCGCGGCTGGTGAGCTGGCTGCTTGGTGTGATGCGCACCCGGATAGCTACCCTCCGACGGTGCTTCACGTCACCGATGGCGAGTCGACTGATGGTGATCCCGAGTCACTTGCGCGTCAGTTGCAGCAGATCAGCACTAACGATGGAAACGTCCTGCTGTTCAATCTGCACGTGAGCACGAGCGGTGGAGATCCGGTCAAGTTCCCAAGTTCCGACGCCGGCTTGAGTGACTCTTACGCAAAGTTGCTGTTCCGGATGTCCAGTGCTCTGCCTCCGCATCTCCAAAAGGTTGCCGAGGAAAAGGGTATCAAGGCAACTATGGAATCGAAGGGCTTCGTGTTCAACGGTGAAATCGCAGAGATCGTCGACTTCTTCGACATCGGTACGAGGGCCGCGCAGCTGCGCTGATCATGGCCCTGTCGGTTCTGTTTGAGGGGACGGTGGCTAAGCACGAAGAGTCGCCGAGCGACAATGAGGATGCCTACCGCCTAGCCCCCGACGTGGGTAGGATCGTTCTGGCCGATGGGGCGTCAGAGTCTTTTGACGCCCGTAATTGGGCGCAGCTCCTTGTTGACCGCATGGCTGATGAGGATCTATCAGTGGCTGCGGTCGGGGCCTGCGCGCAGGCCTACGAGGCTTTGCATGACCCGGAGCAGCTCACCTGGTCAAAAGCAGCCGCATACCAGCGGGGAAGCTTTGCCACGTTGCTAGTTGTGCAAGACCTCCCCGAATCCAGCTCGGTTAGGGTTTCCGCCGTTGGAGACAGCCTGGCCGCGTGGCTCGATGCGGACACGATGCTTGCATCAGTCCCCTATGGCAGCTCGGAGCAGTTTCTGGACAAGCCGGTGTTGCTCTCTACGAGGATGGATCTGAACGAGCCGGACGGTCTGCACTGTTCTGTGCACGAATGGGAGTATGAGGAGCAAGGGCACAGGTTCTTGCTTTGCATGACCGATGCACTTGGCGCCTGGCTCCTTTCCCATCAAGAGAGAGGAGACGCATCAGCACTGGAAGCCTTGTGTAGTATCCGAGAGCAGCATGAGCTTGTTGAGCTCGTGGAGAAAGAGCGTGCTGCGGGCCGGATGCGTCGCGATGACTCCACGCTGATCATCGCGTCAGTCACCAGATCTTGAGGCGGATCTGACCAATGGCCTACCCATCCTTAGAGCAGTACAACGAGGCACTGCAGTCCCCTCAGCTGGTGCTACTGGATCCTGAGCTCAAGCGCGGTGCGTTGAAAACCACAGGTCTCGGTCTACCATTGGCGCTATGCGGCGGCTTCGCGCTGACGTACAAGGTGACAGTAGGCACGAAAGACTACGCATTGCGCTGTTTCCACAAGGAATCTCGTGAGCTGGAGCACCGCTATCAGGCAATTTCGTCAAGGCTGAAGCAGCTCAATAGTCCGTACTTCCTCAATTTTGACTTCAATTCTGCCGGAATTCGGATTCAGGGGAGCACGTACCCTACCGTCAAGATGGCGTGGGCCAGTGGGACCACGTTGGCTGAGTTCCTTGAGGCCAAGCACGCTGACAAGGCGGCACTGACTAGACTGCGAGCTGCCTTGATCTCATTGGCTGCCTACCTGGAGCAGAACAACGTTGCTCATGGAGACATCCAGCCAGAGAACCTGATGGTCAGTGCTGATGGCAGCACTGTGCAGCTGATCGATTACGACGGCTTGTATGTGGAAACACTCAAGGGGGCTAAGGCGACCGAGCTGGGCCAGATCAACTTCCAACACCCTCAGCGTTCGGCGAACGATTTCGGTCCCACTTTGGATCGGTTCTCATTCTTGACGCTGGATGTGGCGCTCCAGGTCCTGATCGCTGCGCCATCGATGTGGGCCTCCACCAGATCTGAGCCAAGTGCGGTCGTGTTCCGGCGCAATGATTTCCTGGACCCGACCCAATCGACATCCTTCCAGAGCGCAGTGGCTATCCCTGGCGCCCGGGTCCATGTGGAGAATCTGGCCAAAGTCGCTGCCGCTCCCTTCTCGACGGTTCCTTCGCTGGCCGAGTTCCTAAAGGGCACGGGTGTACCTGCGGGACCAATCTCGATCAGCGCGGCCCCAAGGATCCTTACCTATCAGGGCCCCTATGTGGTCGCTGATGCCGCCAACTACTCGCAAGTACTGCAGCTGGTCGGTAATCGAGTAGAGCTCGTGGGTTGCATCCAAGAGGTCAGGCGTGGGCGTGCCAGAAATGGCAAGCCATACATCTTCGTGAACTTCGCCGATTGGCGGGGGCTGGCAGTCAAGCTGGCGATCTGGTCTGACGGAATGGATGCTATCAGGACCGGTCTCCCCGATGCTTCCTGGGTTGGGCGCTGGGTTTCGGTGATGGGTCTTGTTGACCCTGCATACAGCAACAGTGTTCGGGTCAAGAACAGCTCACGCTCGATCAGCTATACCCACCTGTCGATTACGATCACCTCGCCTGGTCAGATACAGACACTGTCTCAGAAGGATGCCAAGTTCCGGCTTCAGGTAGCAGGGAAGCCTGTGGGAGCTGCCTTGGGTGCCGTCACGACGCAAGCAAACAGCCGAAATGCCAACATCATCAAGGGCATGGGCGGAGCGTTGCCAAGCCCTGGACCGCTCCCTCCGCCAAGCCCAAATCCATCGCCTTCCCAGAGTCGGAATCAGGCGATCCTTGGGGGGATGCAGCGGCAGTCACCGACTCCGCCCGCGATGCCGCCACGTCGACCACCTGTCCCCGGAAGCGTCCCTCCCAAGCCTGTCTCATCCAACGCCGGGTGCTGGCCGGTCGTAGTGGCCGGCGCATTGTTCGCGGTGGTGCTGAAGGCGTGCGGAGGGTAGAGGATGGCTTCGGTACAGAACGCTTTCAGACTCTGCCTGCACGCCTTAGTTTGATGGTAGATGTGGCTGCCTGCAAACGCCCACCCTAGACAAATTTTGGGAGATGTATGTCCAGTTTGGTGCAGGAAATCCAGCGCGACGCGCTAGACCCCAAGATCGGGGTTAGTGACCTCCTTCGAAAGGCATTGGTAGTCTCAACCAAGCTCAAGATCAGTGAGGACACCGCTTGGATTAAGGCCGAGCTTTCAGGCTACACCGATGATGCTGAGCTGCCTGGCTATAGAGATCTGCGTGGGCTCCCTCAGGTACACAATCCCTATCATGGTTACTTGCCTTTTAACATGCCGGCGGAGATGGAAAAGGAGTTCTGCAAGCTGCCCATGGGATTCAGCGTGGCGGAGGTCGAGGCGCTTCTCAGAGGAGCGGAGAACGAGCTTCGCTTTAGCTTCCCACCAAGGGTCACCGCCTACTTCCTGAAGCATATGGAGGTGCAGATGCAGCCATCGCTCTTTATCTCAAAAAGTGTTTTCCATGGCGTCTTGGACACGGTCCGAAATCGCGTTCTTCAGTGGGCGCTCGATCTGGAGTCAGCGGGAGTAGTTGGTGACGGTATGAGCTTCAGCCCTACCGAAGTAAGGGCGGCCAAGCATGTTACGAACATCACCAACAACATTGGTGCTATGCATAATTCGCAGCTTCAGCAGCTGTCTGCAGGGCAGCAGTCATACCAAATGATTGAGAGTCGCGACGAGCTTGTATCCCTATTGGAGCGAATCAAAAATGCCGCCACATCCGAGGGTGCCCCTGCTCAGGTAGCTGTGGACATTGACACAGTCCTGATTCAACTCCAGTCCGACTCTCCCAAGCGGGGAGTCGTGGAGGAGTCTCTGAAATCACTGCGAACCATTCTGGAAGGAGCAGCTGGTGGCGTGCTTTCTAGCTATGTTCCCCGGCTTGTCGGCTTAATGGGGGCAATGGGAATCGGGTGAGGCCTATGGGCTGGGGAAACGCTGGGAGCTCCATCTGGCGCGATCGGCTTGAGCCGATCGCACCTTGCTGAATGGAGCTTAGCAAGTCTCTACGGTCGGTCCTATGCCTCGGCTGAGGCCGGGGCGGGACTTGAAGAAGCATCTTTCTTCGCCTGGGCCTTGGCGTTCTTAGACGCCGCTCGTCGAATTCGCTGTTGGGCGTCCTTAACCTTCTCTCCATCCAGCACTTCACGCTTCAGTATTTCATTGTTGAGCAGTTCAACAATCGCCTCCGATTCAATCTTAAGTTCTGGGAAAAGGCGACGAAGCTCCCGGCGAATGACGGAGACAACGTGCTCGCCGAGCACAACTTGGGCGACGGTGAACTTGTTGAGAACAGCGATGTGCTGATGGTACAAGCCCATAGCATCTGATGTGATGCCTTCTCGGCAAAGAAGGAAGAGTCGGCGTTGGTCTTCTTCGTTCTTTAGGTTTACGTCGGCAATGCACAGGGATGAAACCAGCTCATAGTCAATGGGCTGGCCAAATTTGATTCTGTAGAGTCGCCACTCAAGTGCATTGGTGAGCACAATCCACTCGATGCCCTCATGGGCGCCGTAATTTACTGCTTGGCGTAGATGAGTCTCGTTTAGAGAGATCGCCGCAGCTTTCACCTCGATCAGCACGCGGATCTTACCGTCAATCTTTACGGCAAGATCGCAGAACGTGCCCCTTATCTGTTGCTCTCCAGTCAGCTCGTTGTATTTGTCATAGCCGAAGATCTCGGCGAGCATGTCCTTGACTAGAGTCACCGTGTCAGCTTCGGAAACATCCCTGGTCTTGTGGGATACCGCTACTGTTACCAGAGACTTCACCGCCGCAGGCCACCTTTCCATTACCTTCTTGGGGATCTTCAGCACGTCCTCAGCTCCTTGCTCGGATGATTTTTGCATATTGGCTTCTTGCCCGGATCCTTGCAATGCAAGCAGATTAGGCAGGCTCGCCTCAGCCGCCGAACCGGTCCGATATTTGCTGGTCCGGTCCCGGCCCTGGCGATGGAATAGCCCCTTTGTGACATGATGCGAGAGCTTATCCGATAGCTGGGAGAGTCTGCTCTTGGCGGGAAGCGGACACCGCCTCCCGCATCAGCTCAACCCTAGAATTTCAGCCTCACGCCACCGTTCACCACAAACCCTTCCAGCGGCGCCCATGCATCCACGGTCCACTGCCCATCGTGGGCACGGCGGGGCCGCAGCATCGGGTTGTAGCCGCTCTGGCGGACGTTGAGGATGTTTTCCAGGTTGAGGAACACGCTGACTCTTCCCAGCACGATCTCTCCCAGTGCACCGACTTCCAGATACGGTCGGCTGCGTCGGCGCCAGGGGTTGTCATCAAGCGACTGGATGCCGGTGTAGTAGGCTTCCAGGCCTATACGGCCACGGCCATGTTGTTCCCACATGGCAACCAGGCCTGCGCTGTGCCGGGGTGTGAGTGAAACCAGGCGGCGGCCGGCGCCCTCCTCATCGGGTTCGCGCGCATCGGTGTAGACATAACTGCCGGTCACCGTGATGTCCTGCCAGCGATAGCGCAGCAGCAGCTCACTACCCCGGGTGCGGGTGACGCCCGCCACATTGACCAGTTGCACACGTTCACCCGGGGTGGTCGCAGATTCCACCAGGCGTACCGCATGGTCGATGTTCGATGCGAACACGCTGAGGTTCAGTTCCCAGGGCCCATGCGCGTAGCCCGCATCGATGGACCCGGCGGTAGCGATCTCCGCACGAAGCCCACCGAGCGGCTCCAGGCGTGACAGGCCAGCGGCCTCGATCTGCTCGACGAAGGGCGTAAGCGCGTAGAAGCCTCTGCCGATCGAGGCACGCAGGGTCCACTCGTCAGGGCGGAACAACAATGAAACGCGGGGGCTGAAGTGCCCGCCATAGGCGCTGTGGTCATCCCAGCGCGCACGGCCGGAAAGCGTGAGATCATCGCGCAGCGCCTGCTCGGCCTGCACGAACAGGGCAGGCACGGTGTAGCGGTAATCAAACTGCGGGTGCCGAGCGGAACGGAACCGATCCTGCTGCGCGGCAATGCCGGCCAGCCAGCTGGTGGCGCCGACGCCGGACGCGTAGCTCATTTCCGCAAAGCCGGTCTGATGCGTGTCGTTGTCCTGCGCAGGGCCATACCCGTGGTCGTGATTGGTGGACATGGCCGATGTGCGCAGTTGCAGGCGGTCGCTATCGCGCACCGGAACATCGACCACCGCGCCGGCGTCAAGACGCTTCGTGCGCTGTGTGAGGGCGAACGGCTGCCCATCGGGTGCCCGTTGCCCGGGCAGTGTTCCGCCCACCCGGCTCTCCCGCACTGCACCTGCCGTCAGCAGCGCACGTGCGCCATTTTCCGATTCCCAGAACAG
The DNA here is from genome assembly GCF_029842485.1 of Stenotrophomonas sp. GD03777. Classification (NCBI taxonomy): domain Bacteria; kingdom Pseudomonadati; phylum Pseudomonadota; class Gammaproteobacteria; order Lysobacterales; family Lysobacteraceae; genus Stenotrophomonas; species Stenotrophomonas sp. GD03777. Next base: position 49,123 of record NZ_JAOCGL010000002.1, on the reverse strand, counting down.
GCGCGGCCTGAGCGTGGCCCGCTCGTAGCCGGGAATGTCAGCCCAGCCGTCGCCGTCCAGGTTTTGGTGGTCCTGGCGATGGTAGCCACCGACCACCGAGAGGCCCCAGTGCCCGGCCAGCGGCCCGGCGGCGTAGCTGGTCACGTCCTGCCCGCCTCGGCTGGTGGCATTGAGCAGCACTTCGGCCTCGGCGGTCTCCTTAGGCCGGCGCGATATCAGGTTCACCACGCCGCCCAGCGCTGCCGGGCCGTACAACGCCGACGCGCTGCCCTTGATGATCTCGACACTGCCAAGGTCGGTCGGCGGAATCTGCAGCAGGCCGATGGACGATGACTGACCGCCGTACAGCGGCAGGCCATCGGCCAGCAGCTGGGTATACCGGCCGCGCAGACCCTGGATGCGGATGTTGGATGCGCCCATGCCCGGCGAGGTGTTCTGCACCCGCACGCCGGCCGTCTCGGCCACCAGCATGGAGACGTTGCCCGGCGACATCAGCAGCTTCTCTTCGATCTCTTCCTGCGATACGACGTCTACCCGGATCGGTTCGTCGGAAACGTGACGCCCTGACCGGGTTGACTGCACCACCACCGCATCCAGCTCCACGGGCTCATCGTGGTGGTCATCGTGCGCGGCGGGCGGTTCATGCGCATTGGCCGGGGCAACGGCGGGCAGCAGGGCGGCGCTCAGCGCCAGGGCAAGCGGATGGGGCAACAGGGTCATGGGTCGTCAGGGCGGCAGGGCCGCGCGGTGGCGAAGTAGCCCGGCGTTGTAAACCTTGATGCGGCTACAAGGTCAAGCGGCAGGCTGCGGCTGAAGGGCTTCCAGCACCCTGCAATCGGCTACGCGGCCGCCCGGGCAATTGCCGATCATCCGCTCCAGCTCGCCCTGCAACGCCTGCAGGTCTTGGATCCGGCGGGTGATGTCTGCGATATGCGCTTTCACCACATCGTCCACCGAACTGCACTCGTGCTCCCGCTGTTCACCAAAGGCAATCAACTCGCGGATCTGTTCGATGGAGAAGCCAAGCTCGCGCGCGCGGCGCACGAACGACAGGCGCCTCTGGTCCTGCGCGCCGTAGTAGCGGTAGTTGCCCTCCGAGCGCAGCGGCGGCTGCAGCAGGCCGATCTTCTCGTAATAGCGGATGGTTTCGGCCTTGGTGCCGGTCTGGCGGGCCAGCTGGCCGATGGTGAGGTGGCTAGGCACGGGCTTGACCTTGTAGGGGCTATAGGGTTGATAACGACTATCCCACCCTTTTTCAAGCCCGGCCACAGCCTGGCGGGAGACATCCATGGACCACTGCTGCGGCCACAAGCGCCAGGAACTGGAAGCGCTGGCCCTTCACGGTGCGCAGCGGAGCGTACTGGTGGCGGTACTCATCATCAACCTGGCGATGTTCTTCATCGAGTTCGGCGCGGGCATCGTGGCGCGCTCCAGTGCCTTGCAGGCCGATGCAGTGGACATGCTGGGTGACGCGATCGTGTATGGCCTGAGCCTGTGGGCAGTGAACCGGGGGGCGCGCTGGGAGGCCGGTGCAGCCCTCGCCAAGGGGCTGCTGATCCTGGCTTTCTTTGTCTTCATCGTGGTGGAGGTGGTCAGCAAGCTGATCCACGGCGTGCCGCCTTCCAGCGGCTTGATGCTGGGGTTTGGAGCCATCGCTCTGGTGGCCAATCTGGTGTGCCTCGCACTGCTGTGGCGGTTCCGCGCGCTCAACATCAACATGAAAAGCACCTTCGAGTGTTCCCGCAATGATGTCGCCGCCAACATCGGTGTGTTGGTGGCTGCCGGTGGCGTAGCGCTGACCGGAAGCGGCTGGCCGGACATCGCAGCAGGCGCGGTGATCGCCCTGCTGTTCCTGAAGTCCGCGCTGGGCGTGATCGGCGAGGCGTGGCCCGCGTGGCGTGCAGCGGTGAAGTAACAAGGCGTTGGGGCAAACGCTGGTTAGGACTGTGCCGAGCGGATGTCGGCTTCTGGCCGATAGGGACATCGCCAAGATCCAGTGTTCGGAACGTCTGTCTCAGCGATCGCGAGCGCGCCGAGAGCAGACGGATGATCAACCCGTCCATCAGCATCCGCGCTTGCTGGGGGTACTTTTGGGGGTCTTCAACTATCTTGCAGGGCACTATTATTTTCTAAATCAATGCGTTGTTGTAACTTTGTGGGTCGGATAAGCGCACCACCCCAAGATTCAGCGCCTCTTTGCGCTGCTCTAGGTACCTGCCCGGTGGTTCGAAGGGCGGCAGAGCTGTTTTCTCGACAGCCTCACCTTGAAAACGATGGCCCGTACTGCGCATGAACCTGCTGCGCCGGCTGCTGTTCAAGATTTGCGGCCAACGCTTCAGCGCGATGAAGGGACTCTGCTTCAGGAACGCGAAGCGCGTCCATCATATTCATGGTTCCACGGCGTTGGGCAGGATCGTCCATCGCCCCCTCGACGATGAATACTTTCTCGCCACGTGCAAGGGACTCTGTCGGGTTGTTCAATGCAACGTGGTCAACTCTTGAAAACCCCTGCTCCTTCGCGAGCACCAACAGACTCGCGGATATGCGCTGACTCGACTCATCCCACTGCTTCCCGCTCTCGGCGTCCAAGCGTTCCACACCCGCTCTTATCTGCATGTAGAGAGAGCGGTCAGCGTTTCCAAGTTCAGCTACTGAGGAAGCTGTTCGCTGCACTGAGAGTGAGTCGTCGGCGACCACGGCGTCTCTTTCCGCAGCCGAAGTGCGCTCGGCGTCAAATTCTGGCTCGGGCCTACGTCGACGCTGCGTGGGTGCTATGTGCTGATCATAGTGCGCGCCATAGTAAAGCTCGTATGTCGCATGAGGACCAACAGAAGGAGCCTCCGTTTTGAACACCTCAGCGATCTGTCCAAGTGCCTGGTTTCGATTGATCCGCCCGGCCTGGAGTTCAACGGCAATGGCTCCATACTGTTGCGGTCGATTACCCGTACCCGACACGCCAATGTCCGGTCCACCGGCCGCAATGAGTTCACGCTGGACCTGGACATTACTGAGCGTCGCAGCGGCTTCTCCGCGTAGCAGGGTGTTTACATAGGTTTGCTTGGACGTCGGATCGGGACGTTCGGTGAAGAGATGGTGCCCCACCTCGTGTGAAAGAGAGCGCGCGATTCTGGAGCCTTGTCCAACCGCGTTCTCGTCAATAACGATCTTCTCACCGGGAACAAGATAGGTGCCCCTACCGGCTTGTCCCCAGACAACCTCCAGATCGTCGCGCTCGGCCTGTGCGAGACCCGCCCGAAGTGTTGGGGATTTCGCTAGAAGCGGCGCCAGCGAGGGGTCAGCTAACGGGGAGTCCGGCCGACGTTCGGGTCCTGGGCGAGGCCCCCCCTGCGGCTGCGGCAGTACAGAGTCTTCAGTACGTTCCATGTTGGAGCTCCTGCCCTGGGGGTCAACGCTGACTGATCAATACGTGGGTCAATGTCGCATTGTCAGGGGCCAGAGTGAGTACAACCTCAGCACCGTTCACTGGCGCGGTCCAGTAAGGGCGTGAGTCAGGGGCATCAGGCCGAGGTGGATATTGCGCGGTTCCCTCCCAGATGACTTCTTTGAGCGCGACGCTCGGTGGCGCGACATCGAAGGTCAGCTTCGCCTGCGCAGGATTATCGACAGCACTTCTCAGTGAGATGTTCCGAACTTCAAGGCCGCCCAACATTCCACGTTCTGCGGTTCGCTCGTCTCTCAGGCCCTGCCGGGTCGGTTTTCCAAGATGCGTGTGAAGCTGTTCGTTCAACGCATCGATATCGCCAAAACGCACATTGGACAATCGCTCGATGCTGTTCTTGAATCGCTCCATACCAGCTTCACTCCCTGATTTGATGGCCTGTCTTTGATTCACATGATCTGATGGGGGCGGCGTCGCGGCGCTCGAACATGCTGTCAGCACCAGCGCCGGAATAACGATCGCGAGGCGACGACGCGCTGCGATCCAGAGGCGGCGCCGAAGTCCGCGTTTTGATGAAGAATCGCATTTCTCGACCCACGCATCCATGAAAGCATCTCTCGCGCCACTGTCACGCTCTTGAATCTAGCACAGCATCTTTTGACTGCGGATTGGGTCCGTGATCCGTGCCTTGGGTGTGCGCTTGCATGCCAGAGCAGCATGGGCATGCGCCGAGCATGATGCGTCGGCGCGGCGCCGGTCGCAAAGGCGGGGGAACGAAAATGAAGAAACCGCCTTTCGCCGGTCTTCTCGCCCCAACCCGGTGAGTCAGCTCAATGTATGACGTGGGCAGATCCTTCGATCAACGCCGCACACACACTGCGACCGCAGCAGCCTCAGCTACGCACCTGCAACGCCACATACTCCGCCAGACCCCGGCAGGCCAGCATCAGTCCTTCGCGCGTGCCGTCGCCGATGTCGTCTTTCTCTTCCCCGTCCACGCGCACGCGCTCGGCGGCGTGGTACAGCTCCAGCAGTGACACCAGGCCCACTGCGGCGCGATCCCGGCGCGCGGCGGCCACGGCCTGGCCGGGTGTGCTGGCGGGCCCCGGCCACGGCTGTCCATCGGCGGCGTCACCGGCCTGGATGCGCTGCAGGCAGCCGGGCAGGTTGATCGGCGCGGGCGCCTCGTTCGCGGCGGCGAAAGCGGCTTCCAACGGCTGGGCCAGTTCAGGTGGCAGGCGCAGAGCCGCCTCGCCGAGGGTGGCGGTCAGGTACGGGTGAGGGGTTCTGGACATGCGGGCATCCTCGTCAGGAACAGAGGTGCCGCCACGGTAGGGTGGCGGGCGATGCGTGGCTTCCAAGACCGGGAATCGATGAGCCGGCGGGCACGGGGCCCCCACGCACCGCCCGCCGTCGATCGGCGAACGGATTGCCAGCCGGCGCCGCTTGGGAAGACGGCGCCGGCTGGCAAGCGTATACAGCATCGATTACGCGGGCTTGGAAGACCCGGCCACCTTTGCAGGTGGCGATTCATCATGCGCACGTGAAATCACCGCCTGCCAGTCGTTTGTTTCGATGGCATCGGGAGATCTGAAAGGAAAAATGAATTATCGCGTTTGGCCCGTTTCGGGCATCGCAATGCCAGAAGCGACAGATTGCGCAGTGGCGCCATCAGCGAGAAATCTGCCCGAACCATCGCTGCCGCATGCCCTGAGCTGGCCCACGAAGTAAAGGTGACTTAACAGCCCGGGCAAGGCTCCACATCTACCATAGCAAACACAAACGCCCGAATGCGCTGCCGGCTTTTTGATTCACAGACCATTTGCAGACCCCCGACACATACTGGGGACACATGCCCTTCGGGACCCACCCATGCGTCGCCACGCCCTGCCGCTCACCGTCGCACTGTTGGTCACAACCTTCGCAGCCCCGGCCATGGCCGCCGTGCCGTTCTTCAACGCCAGCTGCCCGGGCGGCATCGATGTTCACGCAGACGATGGCGGGCCGGTCTACGTGCAGGGCCGCGAGACGGCGCTGAAGCGCTTCAACGACCGCTATTTCGAAGCACGCGATGCCAACAGCGGCATCACCCTGTCGATCAGCCGCAACGATGACGGCGCGCCGCAAGTCAGCTACACCGGCCGTGGCGGCGCCAATGGCATCTGCCAAGTCAGCGCCAGCGGCACGCCTGCGCCCGCCGCAAACGGCGAACGCTCTCGCGACGGTGCCGCCGGGGATGCCGCGCTACCGCGCGAAGTCACCTGCGAATCCACCGGCCAGCAGCAGGTGTCGTGCGATCTGAATACCCGCGGCAATGTGGAAATCGTGCGCCAGCTCAGCCGCACCCGCTGCGAGGAAGGCAGGAACTGGGGCCTGTCGCGGCACTCGGTGTGGGTCAATGGCGGCTGCCGCGCGGTGTTCCGCAATGTGTCTTCGGTGACCACCCCGGCGCCGGCAGGCGATACCGCGTTGGGCGCCTGCAACATGCGCAAGGGCGCTCAGGGCGCGCTGGTCACCCAGATGCCGGTGGGCAGCGATTACCAGGAACTGATCATCGATTATCCCGACGGCCGTTTCCTGTGCATGATGCGCAACAACGGTCAGGTGCAGAGCCTGACGCCGGTTCGCCGCCGCGGCGGTTGAGGCGCGGCGGCGGCGTGTCTAAGGGGGCAGCGCGGTGCGCGTTGCCCCCGTTCCGCTACTGCTGGTTCACCGGGTCATTTCCCTTCTTGTAGGTGTAGCCGGTGACGTCCCAGCCGCCGCCATGGCCGGAAGAGGGTTCCACCCAGGTGAATTCCCACGTCTGGATGGAACCGTCGGGAAGCAGGTTTTCCACCCGGTAGATCTCACCGGGAATGCCCTGGTCTGGCAGTTTTCCAGGTATCGATTCATCCGAGCGTGCAGACGCGCGGCCTACGGAGACTGCCTGTCGTTCCACCTGTACGTTGCCGTAGCCCTGGGGAGCGAACGACGGCTTTACCCGCTGCGCCACCCAGTCGAGTACCTGGCGTGCGCCTGCCGTCTGCATGGGATACGCGTCGGTGGTCACCGTATGCGTGATGCGTTGCGAGGGTGCACTGGCAGCGGCGGGAAACAGTCCGCCCAGGGCAATTGCCAGTACCGCAAGTCCATTGAGTGCATGTTTCATGCGCGTGGTGCTCCATGATTGAGGAAGTGAGGCGGCACCTTCAGGGTGCCTGCGCAGCGTGGACACAACAACAGCCTTGCGTAAGAGGCGAAACCGACCGGGATGTGAGGTGGATCGCGGAAGGTCCAATTCCTGACGACCCAGCGCTGGAATGCCTGACCGGATACGGCTGGCAGGCCGCGGCGATCTGACCCATGCCCTGCTGCACCGCCGCGAGTGGTGTCACACAGCTCTGGCTAGACTGTGCTTCTTTTTCCGCACCGCAGGAGGCACCCATGGCCCATCCCATTTCCGTATCCCTGATTGGCGTTCCCACCGATGTCGGTGCGGGCCATCGCGGCGCACGGCTGGGGCCGGAGGCGCTGCGCGTGGCGGGCCTGCCGGAGGCGCTGGAAGCGCGCGGCGTGGACGTGCGCGACGTGGGCAACCTGGATGGCCCGCGCAACCCGTGGACCGCGCCGGTGGAGGGCTACCGCCACCTGGATGAGGTGGTGGCCTGGAACCGCGCACTGATGGAAGCCAGCTACGCCGAGCTGCAGGCCGGGCGCATGCCGATCATGCTCGGTGGCGACCATTGCCTGGGCATCGGTTCGATCACCGCCGTCGCGCGCTGGTGCCGCGAGCAGGGGAAGAATCTGCGCGTGCTGTGGCTGGATGCGCATTCGGACTTCAACACCAGCGATGTCACGCCGTCGGGCAACATCCACGGCATGCCGGTGGCCTGCCTGTGCGGCCTCGGCCCGGACGCGCTGACCCGTCTGGGCGGCAGCGCACCGGCGATCACCCCGGCGCAGATGCACCAGATCGGCATCCGCTCGGTGGACCCGGAAGAGAAGCGCCTGATCAAGACCCACAAGGTGGATGTCTATGACATGCGCTACATCGACGAGAACGGCATGAAGCGTGCCGTGGAAGCGGCGCTGGCCGGCATTGATGAGAACACCCACCTGCACGTCAGCTTCGATGTGGATTTCCTCGACCCCAGCATCGCGCCGGGCGTCGGCACCACGGTGCCGGGTGGGGTGAACTATCGGGAGGCGCAGCTGGTGATGGAAATGATCGCCGATACCGGGCGCATGGGATCGCTGGACATCGTCGAGCTCAACCCCTTGCTGGACAAGCAGAATGCCACCGCCGAACTGGCCGTGGACCTGGTGGAAAGCCTGTTCGGCAAGTCCACCCTGATGCGCGACTGACCGCCCCCTGCTGAACGGATCGCCGAACCGTTCACGCCCGCTCCACGCCCCTGCCGCCAGATTGCACTTCACGCGGCGGCAGTGGGCATTGGTGCCCTCCCGCCGAGCGAAAGAATCCCATCCGCGAATGAAGCGGTATAGCGGCGAACCCAAGGAGAAGCCTATGAAGCGCGTAGTTGCCCTGATGCTGTTGTCGATGTTCTCGGTGGCCCTGCTGGCCGGTTGCAACACCGTGGCCGGTGCCGGCAAGGACGTGCAGAAGGCCGGTGAAAAGGTTGAGGATGCCGCCAAGGGCCGTTGAGCCTGAATTGGAACGGAAAGCAAAAAGGCCGGGGGATCTCCCCGGCCTTTTTGCTTGCGCGTTTCCCTGCAGCGTACGTGTCGAAGCGTAGTGAACCATTCAAGCAGGTGAGCGTGTATTTCATTGGCGGTTGACCGGCATTCAACAGCTGCTGCGCGAAGCTGGAGCCACGGTAAGAACGCCGTTGCAATCAAGGACTCCCAGCAATGAACAAAGACATCATTTCCGGCAAGTGGTCGCAGCTTAAGGGCAAGGCGCAGGCCAAGTGGGGCGATCTGACCAACGACGATTTCGATGTGGCCGAAGGCAATGCCGAGTATCTGGCCGGCCGCCTGCAGGAACGTTATGGCTGGGCCAAGGACCGCGCGGAGAAGGAAGTGCGTGAGTTCCAGGACGCGGTGAGCAAGGACTACCCGGACTACAAGTAAGCGCTTCGGTTTCCCCACATCACGACGCCCGCACCGTGAGGTTGCGGGCGTCGTGCTGTCTGCGCGGGACGATCAGCGGGCCGGAGGGTCCGGCACGTAGCGGTTGGGGAACGCCTGCGGTTCGCGCGGCAGGCGCGAGGGCGCATCGACCAGGATGCCGCGCGCACGCAGGTTGCGGGCACTGTCGTAGCGCAGCTGCAATACCTGTGCAGGGCTGCGGCTGGCACGTTCGAAGTCGGTGTCGCGTACCGAGGATTGCTCGCGTGCGCCATGGCCGGTACCCAGCGCCGGGGCCTGCGACTTGCTGGCGTAACCCTCGATGCGGCTGGCACTGGCGTCGGCCGCCGCTTCGGCCTGTGCGGCTGGAGCCGGCGGCGGCAGGCCACGGCGCAGGATCGGCTCGGGGCGCCAGCGGCGCGCTTCCTCGAACACCGCCACGCCGACCACGCCGACGTTGTCCGGGCGACCGGTGCGGCTGGCATAGCTGCCGCTGGGGCTGCTGAACACGAACTGCGCCACTTCATCCTGGCTCTTGCGCCAGCCGGTGATGTCGGCGCGCTGGCCGGGGTTGAGCACGTAGCCGGTCTGCGACGGATCGGCATCCTCGCCGGAGATGGCGTTGACGCCGTCTACCGACAGCACCACCAGCACCCGGCGCGGGCTGTCGTTGTACAGGCGCACGGCGTAGCGGTGGCCGCGCTCGCCGGCCACCCAGCGCTGGCCCTCGGCGGGGTAGCTGCGCAATTCGGTGCCGCGGTCGCGGTCGACCAGAGACATGCGCACGGGGCCGCCCTCGTAGGCCGGCGGCGGCATCGGGGCGGGGCGGAAGCCGGCCAGGGGCAGGATCAACAGCAGGGGCAGCAGGCGTTTCATCGGGCGTCTCCAGCGGGGTTGCGTGAATGAACGCGCCGCAGGCCCTGACGGGGTTGGTGGCGTGCAAGGTAAACTGGCCCCGTTCATCGAAGGTTACCCCACGCAGTCATGACGACCCGAGTCCTTACCGGCATCACCCCCTCCGGCACGCCCCACCTGGGCAACTACGTTGGCGCCATCCGTCCGGCCATCGCGGCCAGCCGCGCGCCGGGGATCGAGAGCTTCTTCTTTCTGGCCGACCTGCACAGCCTGATCAAGTCCCAGGACCCGCAGCGCACCCAGCGCGCGACCCTGGAGATCGCGGCCAGCTGGCTGGCCTGTGGCCTGGACCCGGAACACGTGTGGTTCTACCGGCAGAGCGACATCCGCGAGACCACCGAGCTGATGTGGTTCCTGACCGCCATCGCCAGCAAGGGCATCCTCAACCGCGCGCACGCCTACAAGGCGGCGGTGGACAAGAACCGCGAGGAAGGCGTGGACGAGGACGCAGGCGTCAGTGCCGGCCTGTTCATGTACCCGGTGCTGATGGCCGCCGATATCCTCATCTTCAAGGCCAACCAGGTACCGGTGGGCCGTGACCAGATCCAGCACATCGAGATGGCGCGCGACTTCGCCCAGCGCTTCAACCACGTGTACGGCAAGGAGTACTTCCCGCTGCCGGACGTGGTGATCGATGAGCAGGTGGCAACGCTGGCGGGCCTGGATGGCCGCAAGATGAGCAAGAGCTACCACAACACCATTCCGCTGTTCGTGCCGCGCGAGGAGCTGAAGAAGCTGGTGTTCTCGATCCTGACCGACTCGCGCGCACCGGGCGAGCCGAAGGACACCGAGGGCTCGGCGCTGTTCCAGATGTACCAGGCGTTCGCCACGCCGGAACAGACCGCGGAATTCGCCAGGGCCTTCGCCGCCGGCATCAGTTGGGGCGACGCCAAGCAGCAGCTGTTCGAGCGTATCGACAGCGAGCTGTCGCCGCTGCGCGAGCGCTACAACGCGCTGATGGCCGAGCCGGAGAAGATCGAAGCGCTGCTCAAGCGCCGTGGCCAGCAGCTGCGCGAGCAGCTGGCGGCACCGCTGCTGGACGAGCTGCGCCATGCGGTGGGCCTGCGTGACCTGTCCAGTGCCGGTGACATCGCCAGCGAAGATGCCGGCGTGGCCCGCGTGGCGCCGCCGCAGTTCAAGCAGTACCGCGAAAAGGACGGCCGCTTCTACTTCAAGCTGACCGCCGGTGACGGCACGCTGCTGATCCAGAGCGAAGGCTTCGATTCGCCACGCGATGCCGGCCAGTTGATTGCGGTGATCAAGCAGGCCGAGCAGGGCGACCAGTTGCAGAGCGAGCTGTTCAAGCTGGAAACCGAGGTGGACGCCGTGCTGGCCGCCCTGGCTGCGTTGCGCGAAGCTGCCTGATCGCCGGGCCTGCCTGCCCTTTGTAGAGTCGAGCCATGCTCGACCCGGCTCCGCCTCTGTAGAGCCGAGTCCACGCTCGGCTGCTTTGCTAACCAGCCGAGCATGGGCTCGGCTCTACAGGGAAGACCCCCGCCAGCACGACCGTGGCACAGCACCCATGGCATGATGTCCGCGCGCCTCTGGCGCGATGACATGGAGTCTGCGATGGCCTGGTTGTCGCTGCTGCTGTTCCTGCCCTGGTTCCTGCTGCTGGGCAGCCTGTACTGGCTGTTTCCGCGCCAGCCGCGCAGCGCGCGGCGGCGCCTGTTCGATGGCACCACCCTGGTCGTGGCGTTCGCGCTGAGCATCGTGTCGATGCTGTGGGGCTACCGCATTGGCGTGGTGCAGCCCGGCGCCGGCCCGATCTGGCCGCAGGTGCTGGCGGTGCTGTATGCCTATGGCGCGTTCCTGGCGGTGCTGGTGCTGGCGTTGCTGCTGCGGCCGCGGTTCGGATTGCGTTCTGGCTGATCGGTAGTGCCGGCCGCTGGCCGGCGGCACATGCATTCTCCCGGCCATCCCGAGGTTGCCGGCCAGCGGCCGGCACTACCCGACCAAAGCCGCATCGAACCCGGACCGCCTGCGCGCCTACCATGGGCGTCTGTTTCCGAGACTGCCAGGTGCGTGCCGATGACCGCCGATCCCAGCATCCACACCATCGATACCGGCTTCCAGCGCCCGGACTTCGACGCGGCCTACCTGATCGTTGAAAACGGCCGCGCGGCCTTCGTCGACTGCGGCACCGGCCTGTCTGTGCCGGCGATGCTGCAGGCGCTGGTGGACGCTGGCCTGGGCGTGGATGCCGTGGACTGGCTGCTGCTCACGCACGTGCACCTGGACCACGCCGGCGGCGCCGGACTGCTGATGCAGCAGCTGCCCAACGCAAAGGCGGTGCTGCATCCGCGCGGTGCGCCGCACATGATCGACCCGACCCGGCTGATTGCGGGTGCGACGGCGGTGTACGGCGCCGAGGAGATCGCGCGCAGCTACGGCCGCATCGAGCCGATTCCCGAACACCGCGTGGTGGTGGCCGAAGACGGCCACCGCATCGATCTCGCTGGCCGCGAGCTGGTGCTGCTGCACACGCCGGGCCACGCACTGCACCATTATTGCGTGTGGGATGCGCGCAGCCGCAGCTGGTTCACTGGCGATACGTTCGGCATCTCCTACCGCGAGCTGGACAGCGCGCAGGGCGCTTTCATCTTCCCGACTTCCTCGCCGGTGCAGTTCGACCCGGAGGCGATGAAGGCCTCGATCCGACGCATGCTGGGCTACGGCCCGCAGGCGATGTACCTGACCCACTATGGGCGCGTGCAGCAGGTGCAGAAACTGGCCAACGACCTGTTCGAACAGATCGATGCGATGGCCGCGATCGGCCGCCAGTGCGATGGCCGGCCGGACCGCCACCGCTGCCTGCTGGCCGCACTGCAGGCGCTGTACCTGGAACGGGCGCAGCAGCATGGTTGTGCGCTGGACGATGCGGCGGTGATTGCCGTGCTGGCGATGGACATCGAACTCAACGCACAGGGCCTGGCCTGCTGGCTGGATCGCATCAGCAGGTAGATCAACGCGATGCGTGGATGACACAGGCCCAAGCCGCGCCGTGGTGTCACGACCACGTTACACTCTGGTGACTTCCAAGCTAGCCGTGGTACTGCCGTGAATCCGATGCGCGTGTTGCTGCTGTCGTCCTGCCTGTTCGTCGGGGGCCTGGCCCATGCGGCCAACGACCTGCCGGGTGGCGGCATCGATCCGCAGGCACTGTCGCGGCATGTGCGTGTGCTGGCGTCGGATGAGTTCGAGGGCCGCGCACCGGCCACCGAGGGCGAAGAGCGCACGGTGCAGTACCTGATCGAGCAGTTCCGCAGCTATGGCCTGCAGCCGGGCGGCGTGGACGGCAGCTGGGTGCAGCCGGTGCCGCTGGTGCGCGCGCAGCTGGAGGGTGAGGCCAAGGCCAGCCTGTCGCTGAAGCAGGGCAAGCGTGCGCTGGCCAATGGCGTGGACGTGACCCTGCAGAGCCTGCAGCCGCGCAAGCGCGTGCAGATCAAGGATGCACCGTTGGTGTTCGTCGGCTACGGCATCGACGCACCGGAACGCCACTGGAACGACTACAAGGACGTGGACCTGCACGGCAAGATCGCCGTGGTGCTGATCAACGACGCCGACTTCGAGGCCGACGCGCCGGGCGCGTTCGATGGCAAGGCGGTGACCTACTACGGCCGGTGGACCTACAAGTTCGAGGAAGCCGCACGCCGGGGTGCCGAAGGCGTGCTGATCGTGCACGAGACCGCGCCGGCCGCGTATGGCTGGGCCACGGTAAAGAGCTCGGGCACTTCGCCGCTGTTCGACATCGAGCGCGGCCACGCCGAAGCGATGGCGCAGCACACCCCGCTGCGCGGCTGGATGCAGCGCGAGCTGGCCGAGGCGATCTTCGCCGACGCCGGCCTCGACTTCGATGCGGAGAAGCGCAAGGCGATGCGTGCCGACTTCCGCCCGGTGGCACTGGACAACGCGAAATTGAGCGTGGATTTCGCGCTCAAGCGCGAGCAGGTGGTGACCCGCAACGTGGTCGCCAAGCTGCCCGGTGGTGAACATGCTGACGAGGCCGTGATCTTCTCCGCGCACTGGGATGCGTTCGGCATCGGTCAGCCCGACGCCAAGGGGGACCGCATCCGCCGCGGTGCGATCGACAACGCCACCGGCGTGGCCACGGTGCTGGAGCTGGGTCGGGTGTTCGCTGCCGGCCCGCAGCCACAGCGCACGCTGTACTTCGTGGCGCTGACCGCTGAAGAGAAGGGCGTGCTGGGGGCCAGCTACTATGCTGCGCACCCGCTGGCGCCGCTGGACAAGACCGCTGCGGTGCTGAACATCGAGATGTTCAGCCCGGATGGCCCGACCCGCGACATTGCCTCGTGGGGCAAGGGCCGGGTGTCGTTGGAAGGCGATCTGGAGCGCGTGGCCAAGGCCCGTGGCCGCAGCTACAGTCCGGACCCGAACCTGGAAGCCGGCTTCTTCTACCGTGCCGATCACTTTGCCTTCGCCCGCCTGGGCGTGCCGGCGATCACCATCGGCCCGGGCCTGGACAAGCTGGACGGTGGCGTTGAAGGCGGCCGCGCGCTGCGCGAAAAGTACTTCGCCGACTGCTACCACCAGGCCTGTGATGCCTGGACGCCGAGCTGGGACCCGAGCGGCCACGCTGCCGACACGCTGCTGGTCTACGACCTGGGTGCCGAGCTGGCCAACAGCCGCCGCTGGCCGACGTGGGAAAAGGAATCGGAGTTCCGCGGCGCGCGCGACAAGAGCGAAGCGGCCCGCCGCTGAGTAATGCCGGCCGCTGGCCGGCAACTCCCTGCTCTTTCCGGAGGTTCATGAGGTTGCCGGCCAGCGGCCGGCACTACCGAAAGACGGCGGCTTTGCCGGCCAGCGGCCGGCACTACCCGCGCCGTCGCAGCAGCTTCCACGCGCCCCAGCCGCCGGCGGCGAGCGCGGCCAGATAGCACGCCGCCATCGTGCGCAGGCCGACCAGCGGCCCCGCGTTGACGCCGCGATGCAGCCGCAGGTGCAGCGAGCTGTGGCCGCTGCCCAGGTCCATCGCCAGCTGCAGCGCCAGCGCGGCGCAGAACACCAGCAGGGCGATCCCGAAACCCGTGCGCGGCCACGTGGCCTGCGCGTTGGGGCGGCGCAGCACCCAGGCCAATGCCGTGGCTGCGGCCAGCGCCACCGCGATCCACATCAGCGTGGTGGCGGGAGACGTAGCGGCCACCGGCATTGCGCCAGTGGCCGCGATCAGGGCAACGCGCTTACTTGCGGGTGCCGTCGAGCCAGTTCGGGCCCTTGTTGGTAAGGAAGAACACATAGACCACCAACGATACCGCGATCGTGGCGGTCACGTAGATGGCGAACCAATCGACGTGGCCGGTCTTCAGCGCGCCCTGGTACAGCAGCGGGGCGGTGCCGCCGAACAGCGAGTTGGCCAGCGCATAGCCCAGGCCCACGCCCAGTGCACGCACGTGGGTGGGGAACAGCTCGGCCTTCACCACCGCGTTGATCGAGGTGTAGCCGGTGAGGATGACGAATGCCAGCGCCAGGGTCAGGAAGGCCAGGGTGGCGTCATGCTGGTGCGGCAGCTGGGTGATCAGGTACCAGCTGTACAGCACGCCGCCGACGCCGAAGAACACCAGCAGGGTCTTGCGGCCGATGATGTCCGACAGCCAGCCGCCGACCGGTTGCAGCACCATCAGGAAGGCCAGCACGCCCAGGTTGATCAGGGTGCCGGTCATCGGGTCGTTGCCGGCGAAGGCGCTCTGGATCATCTTCGGGCCGTTCACCGAGTAGGTGTAGAAGGCCACGGTGCCGCCAGCGGTGATCAGGAAGCACAGCAGCAGCGGCCGCCACTGGTGCACGAACAACTCGTACATCGAACCGGACTTCTTTGCCTTGCCCTCGCGCGCGGCCTCGATCGACGACTCCGACAGCGATTCGTCCATGCCCCGGCGCAGCCAGAACACCACCACCGCGGCGATGCCACCGATACCGAAGGCGATGCGCCAGCCCCACTCGGAGATCTCCGGCTTGCCCCAGAAGGTCAGCATCAGCAGCAGGGTCAGCTGGGCCAGCACGTGGCCGCCGACCAGGGTGACGTAGTGGAACGAGGACAGGAAGCCGCGACGGCCCGGAATGGCGGCCTCGGACATGTAAGTGGCGCTGGCACCATACTCGCCGCCAGTGGCGAAGCCCTGCAGCAGGCGCGCGAACAACAGGATCACGGCGGCCCAGATGCCGATGCTGGCGGCGGTGGGGGTGATGGCGATGAGGAACGAGCACAGCGCCATCAACGTGACCGAGACGGTCAGCGCCAGGCGGCGGCCGTGGCGGTCGGCGAAGCGGCCGAAGAACCAGGCGCCGATCGGGCGCATCAGGAAGGTCGCCGCGAAGATCGCCCACACGTACAGGGTGGAGTTCTTGTCGTCCGGCGAGAAGAACTGCGATTCGAAGTACACGGCGAACACCGAGTACACGTAGACGTCATACCACTCCACCAGGTTGCCGGCGGAGCCTTTGAGGGTGTTGGAGATCGACCGCCGCAAGGCGGCACGGTCGTTCGCGGGGACAACAGGTTGGGACGTGGTGCTCATCTGGGTGGAAATCCTCGATGCGGCGCGTCCGTGCGCAGGGAAAACGGCGTCCGGCCTTGGGGCGGCGCGGCCGGGCAGCCCTCTTGGTACTGCATCGGCCGTCAACACGGGGTAGCAGACCAGAGCAGGGTGCATGGATGGATGACAGCGTGCCACCGTATGGGGTCCCGGACCATACTCAAAACGTCCTAGAATCCGCCTTCCCCCGGCTCCCTGGTGTGTCATGTCGGCTCCCCCCTCTTCGTCTGCGGCTGCCCCCCGGGGTGGCCTTGTCGCGCTGGCACTGCTGCTGGTCTACGTGGTCTGGGGTTCGACCTATCTGGGCATCGCCAAGGCCCTGCACGGCGGCGCACTGCCGCTGACGATGGTCTCCGGCAGCCGCTTCATCATTGCCGGCGGCCTGATGTTCCTGGCCTTGCGCCTGTTCTGGAAGCTGCCGAACCCGACGCTGCGGCAGTGGCGCAACCTGGTCATCATGGGTGTGACCATGCTGGTGCTGGGCAACGGCATGGTGGTGCTGGCCGAGCGCGAGGTGTCCTCGGGCCTGGCCGCCACGGCGGTGGCCTCGGTGCCGCTGTGGATGGCGCTGTTCTCGGCGCTGCGCGGGCAACATGCCAGCCGTGGTGAGTGGCTGGGCATCGCCATCGGCTTCCTCGGCGTGGTCTGGCTCAACGCCGGCAGCAGCCTGACCGGCTCGCCGACCGGGCTGGTGCTGCTGCTGATCGCGCCGATCGGCTGGGCGTTCGGTTCTGTGTGGGCACGCGGCCTGGACCTGCCGGGTCCGTTCATGACCGCGGCCGGGCAGATGATCTGCGGCGGCGTGCTGCTGGTGCTGATCGGCCTGGCGGTGGGCGAGCGCCCGACCACGCTGCCCGATACCGGTGGCCTGCTGGCGATGGCCTATCTGTGCGTGTTCGGCTCCATCGTCGCGTTCACTGCCTACGTGTGGCTGCTGCAGAACGTGCGCCCGGCGCTCGCGGGCAGCTACGCGTATGTCAATCCGGTGATCGCGGTGCTGCTGGGCGCGCTGCTCAACGGTGAGCGCTTCGGTTGGCGCGACCTGCTGGCGATGGCGGTGATTCTTCTGGGTGTGGTGGTGCTGACAATGGCAAGGACGAGAAAGAAGTGAGCATGGACGAGAAAGAACAACGCCGGGGCCTGCTGGTCACTGCATCCACCTTCGTGATCTGGGGCCTGGTGCCGGTCTATTGGCACCTGCTCAACGAGGTGCCCTCGTTCCAGATCATCGCCCACCGCATCATCTGGAGCACGGTGCTGGTGCTGAGTTGGCTGTTGATCAGTGCGCGCCTGGGCTGGTGGCGGAAGATCGCCGCGCAGCCGCGCGCGCTGCCGATCCTGCTGGTGTCGAGCCTGACCATCGCGTTCAACTGGGGCCTGTACATCTGGGCGGTCAACGCCGGTCATGTCATCGAGACCAGCCTGGGCTACTTCATCAACCCGCTGGTGAACGTGCTGCTGGGCGTGCTGGTGCTGAAGGAACGGCTGCGCCGGCTGCAGTGGGTAGCGGTGGCAATGGCGGCGGTGGGCGTGGCCTGGCTGACCATCGATGCAGGTACGCCACCGTGGATCGCGCTGGGCCTGGCCTGTTCGTTCGGCTTGTATGGCCTGCTGCGCAAGCTGGTCTCGGTCGACCCGGTGGCCGGCCTCGGCGTGGAGAGCATGTACCTGTTCCTGCCGGCGCTGGCGTTTGCGATCTGGGCCGAGAACGGCCACGGCGGTGCGTTCTTCCATGGTTGGGGCTGGCGCAACGACCTGCTGCTGATCTTCGGCGGCGCGGTCACCGCAGTACCGCTGATCGGCTTCGCCTACGGCGTGAAGCGCATTCCGCTGTCGCTGGTCGGCATCCTGCAGTACATCGCACCGAGCCTGCAGCTGCTGCTGGGTGTGTTCTTCTTCCATGAGGCATTCGACACTGCCAAGGCGATCGGGTTTGCAGCGATCTGGGCTGGCCTGGTGCTGTTCGTCGGCGACAACATCCGCACGATGCGCGCCAAGCGCTAGCGCCGGCGGGGATCCGACCCTGCTTCCACGCAAAAAAGAACGGCGCCCCGAGGGGCGCCGTTCTGCTTCCATCCACGGCCAGGAGAGAGGGATGGCCGTGGCGGGAACGCGGTTGCAGGCTTAGAAGCGCTGCTGGTACTTCATGTACATGAAGCGGCCGATGTCGAAGCCACCGTAGTAGGTGAAGCTGCTGTTCGGCTGGCTGTACATGATCGGGCCCTGGTGGTTGAACACGTTGTTCACGCCCAGCGACACGGTGCCATCCCACGGCAGGCTGTAGCGCACCTGCAGGTCGTGGAAGGTGTTGGAGCCCACCCTGTTGGTCGGCGAGGCGCTGGTGTACGACGAGTTGAAGCCCGGCATGTTGCACTCGTCCATGTACGAGCACTTCTCCTTCATGCTGGAGTAGTAGCGCGCGGTCCAGCCGATGCCGAGGTCGCCATACTGCCAATCCAGGTTGAAGGTGGAGCGCACGCGGAAGTCGCCCGCCCAACCGGTACGCTGTTCCACCGGGGTGGTGGCGGCGCTGTCGTTGCGCTGCTCCAGGTAATCGGTGTAGGTGGTGTTCCAGTTGACGGCGAACTTGCCGAACGCGGTTTCCGGCAGGCGGTAACGCACGTTGATGTCATAGCCGGCAGTTTCGCGGTAGCCCGCGTTGACCAGCGAGCGGTCCAGCGAGTTGACCTGGCCGTTGCTGCCACGGGTGAAGCGGCCACAGGCAGCATCCGAACCCTGCACGTAGCACTGTTCCAGGATGTTGGTGGCCGACTCACCGACGATGGCGTTGTCGATGCGGATCTTCCACCAGTCCAGGCTGACGTCCAGGCCCTGCACGAAGTCCGGGCTGTAGACCAGGCCCACGGTCCAGGTCTTGGCGGTTTCCGGCTTCAGGTCCGGGTTGGAACCCGAGCTGAAATCGGTGGTGGCCTGCTGGCCGGGCTTGGTGGCCACGCTGCCATCGCTGTTGAGCTGGCGGAAGTTGGCCGGCACCTTCAGCGCCTGGCAACGGGCAGCGACGGCCGGGCTGCTGGCGGCGGTGCCGAAGGAGGTATCGCACGGGTCGGTGAACGAGTCGCGACTGCTGACGGTGCCGCCATACAGGTCATCCACGGTCGGCGCACGGAAGCCGGTGCCGTAGGTGGCGCGCACCAGCAGGCTGTCGATCGGCTTCCACTTCAGGCCGAACTTGCTGTTGGTGGTGGAACCGAAGTTGTTGTAGTCCGAGTAGCGACCGGCCACGTCCAGCGACAGTTCGCGGGCGAACGGCAGGTCGGCCAGCAACGGCACCTGCAGTTCCAGGTAGGCCTCGTTGAGCGAGTAGTTGCCGCGGGTCGGCTGGCCGCTGGTGCCGGCGATCTCGCCCTTCTGCACCTTCATGTCCGGCGTGTAGCTGGCCTCCTCGCTGCGGTGCTCGAAGCCCATCGCGGCCAGGATGTCGCCGGCCGGCAGGGTGAACAGCGAACCGGAGATGTTGCCGCTGGCGACCTTGGTGGTGCTCTGCATCTTGTCGACGAAGCGGGTGAACAGGTAGTCCTGCACGTCCTGGTTGCTCAGCGAGCCCGGGCCGGTGTAACCCATCGGGGCAGCCGGGTTCCACGGCACGCAGCCGGCGATCACCGCGCCCGGCGCACCGCAACGGGCCACGTTGCCGTCCATGAAGGACGGGCCGACGGCCAGGTTGACGTGCGGCTGGTACATGCTGCCGGTACCGATGCGCTCGCCTTCGTTGCGGTTGTACATGTAGTTGATGTTCCAGTCCCAGTACCGCGAACCGGTTTCGAAGCTGCCTTCCAGGCCGATGCTGGCGCGCTTGGTTTCCAGGTTGTTCTCGGTGCCGCGCGGCAGTTCCTCGGTGCGGTGCGCGAACAGCGCATCCTGGCCCCACAGGTTGAACGCGCTGTCCTTGGACAGGGCGGCACGGCTGCCATTGCGGGCCTGCGCGGCGCTGACCGAGTACGGGTAGCCGGCCAGGTGCTTGGTCGACTCGCGCTTGCTGTACAGCGCGTCGGCGACGATGCGCAGGTTGTCGGTGATCGAGAAGCCACCGTTGGCGAACACCGAGGTGCGCTCCAGGCCGGTCAGCAGGCTCATGTTCGACTTGGTGTTGGCACCATCGGCCGGGTTCGGCGCATGGAAGTTGCCGGCCTTGCTTGGGTCGCCGCCCGGACCCACGGTCAGGTTCTTGCCGCCGACGGTGACGTAGCCCCACGGCGTGTTGCCGTTGAGGCCATCGTTCGGGTGGCGCGGGCCGTTGGTGTAACGGCTGAACTCGCGGTCCTTGCCCAGCACCTCGTCTTCCTTGGTGCGCTCGGCGCCCACGCTGAACCAGCCGCGCTCGAAGGTCTTGCCGAAGGTTGCACTGTATGCGCGCTTCTGGCCGTCACCCTGGCCGTACTGGCCGACATAGACGCTGGCCTCGCCACCATCGAAATTCTTGCGGGTGATGATGTTGACCACACCGGCGATGGCATCGGAGCCGTACAGCGCGGAGGCGCCGTCGGTCAGCACTTCCACGCGCTCGACGATGGACGACGGGATCGAGGCCAGGTCGGAGTAGCCGCCGGCGCTGACGCCCATGCGGCGGCCGTCGATCAGCACCAGGCTGCGTTCCGGGCCAAGGTTGCGCAGGCTGACGTACATGCCGCCGAAATCGCGCGAAGAAGTCAGCGACGAGGCGCGGCTCATGCTCGGCGCACCGGCGGCAGGAATGTCCTGCAGGATGTCGGCGACGTTGACGTAACCCTTCTTCTCGATCTCGGCGCGGTTGAGCGCGACCACCGGCTGTGCGGTTTCGACACTGGCCTGGCGGATGCGCGAGCCGGTGATTTCGATGCGGTCGAGGTTGGTCGGGGTATCGCCGGCGCTCTGTGCGAAGGCGGGGGTGGTGCAGCTGGCGGCCAGCGCGATGACGATCGCGTTGCGCAGCGGATTGGTTTTCAGGGACATCCGTGAAATCTCGTGTTTCAGTAAAAACATGCGCCCGTTCTATGGGCGCGTGGGGTGCTGCAAACCAACGTGGGGGGCGCGATTCTAGAATGTTTTCATTCGTAACTGTTTGTCTCGACGCCGCTGGGAGTGCGCGAAGATGAATCGCAACCAACAATCCACAGATGCACTGTGCGCAGCGTCACGCGCACTGCGTCTGCGATGAGTAGAGGCATCGATAGCGGCACAGAACCGCCACGCTTGAGCGGTTGTGACAACACGCCGCAGTGCGCACTTGTACGCAGGTGCCTATCCGTTGCGATGCATCCACCCGCATGAAATGCTCTTCGCGCTGTCATCGAAAACAAGAGGCGAAGGAATGATCCAGCTCGACGAAGCACGCCGTCGCGTGCAGGCTGCACTTGCCAGCGACGATGAGCCGGTTGCCATCACGCACGAGCATGAGATGGTCGAAGGCTGGCTGTTCTGCTTCCAGTCGCTGCGCTACCTGCAATCCGGCGAGATCTCGGACGCGCTGGCCGGCAATGGCCCGATCTTCGTCGACAGGCATACGGGTGAGCAGCACGCGCTGGGCACGGCGTACGCGCCGGAGGAGGCTGTTCGCCGGCATTTGGCCCTGCGGCACCCACCATCCGATGTTGCGGCGATGGATGCCTGAGTTCAGCAACGAAAAAGGGACGGAGCCTTCGCTCCGTCCCCCTGCGTGATGCGCAGTCCACCGCTGCATGATGCTCAGGTTTCGCGCAGCGCCGTAGTGATCGGCAAACGCGCCGCGCGCAGCGCCGGGAACAGGCCGCCGACCAGGCCGATGCCCAGTGCCCATTTCAGGCCGGTCCACAGCAGTTCCGGTGATACGTGGAACTTGAACACCACCGCGCTGAAGTTGCTGCCGATGGTGGACACGCTGTAGCCATTGAACAGCAGCCATGCAACCGCACAGCCGAGCAGGCCACCGAGCAGCGCCAGCAGCATCGTTTCCAGCATCACGGCCGTCACCACCGGCAGGCCGCGGAAGCCGATCGCACGCATGGTGGCGATTTCGCGGGCGCGCGTGGCCACGGCCGCATACATGGTGTTGAGCGCGCCGAACACCGCACCGACCGCCATGATCGTGCCGATCACCTTGCCCAGAATGTCGATCAGCTTGGTCAGCCCGCCGCCCTGCTTGCTGTAGTAGACGCGGGTGGTTTCCACGTCCAGCTTCAGGCGTGGGTCGGCAGCGACGGCCGCCTTGAACTGATCGAAGCCGGCCTTGCCATCGGTACGCACGCTGATCGACTGCCAGGCGCTGCGCTGGTAGGTGGTGGCCAGCGTATCGGCGTCGGTCCACAGTTCCGAATCATGCGCATCGCCAGTGGCGAACACACCGACCACGGTCCAGGTCTGGTTGCCCAGCGTCAGCGTCCTGCCGACCTCCATGTCGCGGAACTGGCCCTTGGCGCCCTGGCCGACCACGATCTCGCGCAGCCCGGTGGCGAACTTGCGGCCCTCAACGATCTTGACCTTGTCATGCACCGCCCACGCCTGCGGGCCGACGCCGCGGAACTGCGCGTTGACGTCGGTGCCATCGGACTTGGACACCAGGTTGACCACCTGCGACAGCTCCGGTGACAACAACGGCCGGCCCTGCGCATCGCGGCTGATGCCGGGCAGGGTGGACAGCATGGGTACCTGTTCGCGGGTGATCACCGAGTTGGTCTCGGCCTGCGAGCCACCGCGCAGCACGATGGCAGTGGTGTCATCGCCGGTGTTGTTGAGCGTGGCCTGGAAGCCTTCGCCCATCGCCAGCATCGCCACCAGCACGCCGACCACGCCAGCGATGCCGACCACGATCACCGAGGACGCGCCCCAGCGCTGCGGCAGGCTGGCCACGCCGATGCGGGTGGCGGCCAACGCCAGCCGTCCACCGCGGGTCAGCAGCAACCACAGGGCCACCAGCACGGCCACGGCCAGCACGCCGATCCACGGCAGGCTGATCCACAGCACCAGGCCGACCGCCAGCAGCAGCACCGTCACGCCGTTGCCCAGCCACTTCTTGAGTTTGCTCTTGAACATGTCGGTGTTCTCCTCAGCGACCGGCCAGTGCGTCGACGATCTTCAGGCGCTTGGCACGCAACGCTGGCAACAGGCCGACGATGATGCCGATCACCACGATCAGGCCCAGCCCCATCAGCCAGGTTGGCGTCGGCACGTGCGGCGGCAGCATGCCCATGCTCTTCGGGCCGATGGCCGGCAGGATCAGGGCGGCCAGGCCCATGCCGATCAGGCCGCCCAGGCCGATCAGCAGCACCGACTCCACCATCACCAGGGTCAGCACGGTGCTGTCCTTGAAGCCCAGCGTTTTCAGCGTGGCCAGCTCCGGCACGCGCTCGCGCACGGCCTGCGCCATGGTGTTGCCGGTCAACAGCAGCAGGGTGAAGAACACCGCGCCCATGATCGAGGTGACGATCATGCCGATATCCGCGAACTGCTTGACGAAGGCCTGCTGGAACGCCGATTCGGTCTGGGTCTTGGTCTCGTGGTCGGAGTTGGCCGAGATCGCATCGATCGCCTGTGCGACCCGCGAAGAGTGGTCCGGGTTGTCCAGCGTCACCGTGTACCAGCTCACCTGGTTCTTGATGTAGTCGTTGGATTCATCGAAGTACTTCCAGTTCATCATCAACTGGCGTTCTTCGTTGGCGGCCAGCGCACGGTCCTTGGAACGGTAGATGCCCTTGAGCACCAGCGGCCAGTCGTTGCTGCCGCCACGCGGGAAGATCGTCGCCTGCAGCGGGATGGTGTCGCCGATCTTCCAGCCGAACTGCTTGGCAAGGGTTTCGCCGACGATGGCGCCGGTGCGGGTCTGCTTCCAGTCCTCCAGTTGTGCCGGATCGATCTGCAGTTCGCGGTAGACATCGAAGTAGTTGGGTGACACCGAGAAGTTCGGGAAGAAGTTCTTCGGGTCCTGGTAGATGCCACCAAACCACATGCCATAAGCCACGTCACGGACGCCGGCCACCTGCCGAACCTGTGCTTCCAGCCGGATCGGCAGTGACTGGGTGATCGACAGCCGCGAGGCCACCACCAGGCGGTTGGCGCCTTCCACGCTGCCACCCGACGAGAACGCCACGCGCACCGAATCGAGCATGCCAAACAGCAGGAACGCGGCCACCACCGACAGCAGGGTCAGCAAGGTGCGCGTGCGGCTGCGGAACAGCTGCGCCCACACCAACGAGAAGTATTTCATCGCTGTGGCCTCCGTCAGTGGGCCAGCGGCGCGTCGGCCAGCTCGCCCTTGTCCAGGTGCACCGTGTGCGTGGCGTACTCGGCGGCCTTCGGGTCATGGGTGACCATGATGATGGTCTTGCCGTGCTCGCGGTTGAGCTGCTGCAGCAGGCCGAGGATCTCCTCGGCCGATTGGCGGTCGAGGTCGCCGGTTGGTTCGTCGCAGATCAGGAAGGTCGGGTCGGAGACAATCGCGCGGGCGATCGCCACGCGCTGCTGCTGGCCGCCGGACAGTTCATTCGGGCGGTGGCTGCGACGGTCGGCCAGGCCGACCAGGGTGAGCGCGATTTCGGCATTGCGGCGGCGCTGCGCCGCACTGAGGTGGGTCAGCAGCAGCGGCAGTTCCACGTTCTTCTGCGCGGTCAGCATCGGCATCAGGTTGTAGAACTGGAATACGAAGCCGACATGGTGGCTGCGCCACGTCGACAGCTGGCCGCCACTCATCTGGTCGATGCGCTCGCCCTCGATGCTGATCTCGCCGCCAGTGGGGCTGTCCAGGCCGCCGATCAGGTTGAGCAGGGTGGTCTTGCCCGAACCGGACGGGCCCATCAGCGCGACGAAGTCGCCGCTGGCGATGTCCAGGTCGATGCCGTGCAGCACCTGCACTTGCTCGGGGCCACGCTGGTAGGTCTTGGTGATGTTGCGCAGTGAAACCAGGGTCGACATGGGTGGTTCTCCACGGGAGGCGGGAAACGGGGAAGCGCACCTGCGGCGGCCGCAGGCGTGCGTCGAGCGATGCTGCCGGCCGCGCCCACGGGCGCCAGGCCGTTACTGCGCTTGTTTCTGTTGCACCTTGGCGCCATCGCGCAGGGTGTCCGGCGGGTTCACCACCACCGATTCACCTGCGCTCACGCCCTTGAGGATCTGGCGGTCCTTGCCCATCGCCTGGCCGGCCTCGACCGTGCGCTGCTGCACGCGGCTCTCGTCACCCAGCACGAAGGCCACCGAGGCACCGTCGCGCTGCACCACGGCGCCGCCCGGCACGCGCACGCCCTGCGGCTTGGCGGCCGCCTGCGGCTGCGCCTGTTCCAGGAAGCTGACCCGCACGCCCATCTCCGGCACGATGCGCGGGTCTTTCACCTTCAGCGCCACGCGCACCTTCACCGTGGCCTTGCCGCGGTCGGCGGTGGGGATGATGGCGATCACCTCGCCGGGAATCTTCCATTCCGGGTAGGCGTTGAGCGTGGCTTCTACCGGCATCTTCGGCTGCACGCGGCCGATGAAAGCCTCGCCGACCTCGACTTCGATCTCCAGCGAGTCCATGTCCACGATGGTGCCGATGCCGGTACGGGTGAACCCACCACCCGCCGACAGCGGCGAAACGATCTCGCCGGGCTGCGCCGCCTTGGCGGTGACCACGCCGGAGAACGGCGCGCGCACGATGTTGTTGTCCACGCCCAGATCGGCGATGGCCAGCTGGTCGTTGGCAACCTTGACGTTGCGCTGCGCGGTATCCAGCTGCGCACGCAGGCTGTCGCGCTGGGCCACGGCCTGGTCGTACTGCGAGCGCGAGACCAGCTGCTGGCCAACCAGCGCCTGCAGGCGGCTGGCTTCAGCGGCGGCCTGCCTCTGCTGCGCCTCCAGCCCGGCGACCTGGCTGCGTGCGGCCTGCAGCTGCGAGGCGTACAGGCTGCGCTGCGCGTCGGCATCGATCGGGTCGAGCGTGGCCATCACCTGGCCAGCCTCGACCCGCATGCCTTCTTCGATCATCACCTCGCGCACCTTGCCGGTGATCTTGGCCGATACCGTGGCCATGCGCCGGGCGACCACGTAGCCACTGGCGTCGAGCACCGAGCTGCTGGCGCTGCCCTGCTGGATGGCCACGGCGGGAGCGGTTTCCACCTCTACGGCCGGTGCGCGGCCGAACAGGTAGGCCACGGTCGCGGCGACCAGCAGCACGACCACGATGATCGCGATCCACAACCCGCGGCGGCCACCGCCATTGCCTCCGGCGGCCGGCGGCGGCGACTTGCGGTCGATACGGAGTTCCTTCAACAGCTCGGCAGAAGCGTTCATTCGTTCCATCACATGCGTTCGGGCGGGTGTGGCCGGAAGCGCGGACGACGGCGGTTCCGGCGGTGGAGCGTGCGGCACAGCATGAAGGCAGGCACAGCGAAGACGGCAGTGACAGCTGTCAT
The DNA here is from genome assembly GCF_029842485.1 of Stenotrophomonas sp. GD03777. Lineage (NCBI taxonomy): Bacteria > Pseudomonadati > Pseudomonadota > Gammaproteobacteria > Lysobacterales > Lysobacteraceae > Stenotrophomonas > Stenotrophomonas sp. GD03777. The sequence continues at coordinate 22,832 of NZ_JAOCGL010000002.1, read as the reverse complement.
CCGATGACACTGACGGCGGCAACTGCGAAATGTGACCACGGCGGCACAGGATGGCAACGTTCCCGCTACCGGTACTGCCCATGGATCCGATCGCCCCATTGCCGGCCCGCCGCAGCGGCGCCGCCAAGCGTACCGTGATCTGCGCTCGGCTGCGCCGGTGCCGCCCAGCCGACGGTGGCGCCTGCGCGCAGGCGGCTGAACTGGCATGATCGGCGGCGATCGTCCCCGCCTGGAACCGCCCGTGCCGTCCATCTGGCTTGCCTCGCTGCTGCGCCCCGCGCCCGACTCGGCGGTGGCCGAGACGCTGCGCCGGGGAAAGTCCCCCTGGGGCGAGGCAATCCACCTGCTGTGGTCAGTGTGGATCTTCCTGACGCCCTTGCTTGGCCATGGCTTCACCCTGCGCTGGCTGCTGTTGACGCTGGCCAGCTATCCGGTGTTCCTGCTGCTGTACGCCAAGGTGATGGTGGCGCCGCGCCATCACGCCCCGCGCTATGCCCTGGGCCTGATCGCGATGTCGCTGGTGCTGCTGCCCTGGTACCCGTCCGGGCTGACCTACTTCGTGTTCGGCTGCGTGCTGCTGCGGGTGAGCGGTCGCGGCGGCTGGTGGCAGTATCTGCTGCAGCTCACTGGCCTGAACCTCCTGTTCTGCAGCCTCGCCCTGCTGTTCCAGTACCCGTGGCAGAGCCTGGTCTGGATCCCCGCCGTGTCCTATATCGTCGGCCTGGTCGTGAACGTGGAGGCACTCAACCAGCAGAAGGATGCGGCACTGCAGCTGTCGCAGGACGAGGTGCGGCGGCTCGCAGCCACCGCCGAGCGCGAACGCATCGGCCGCGACCTGCACGACCTGCTCGGCCACACCCTGTCGCTGATCACGTTGAAGCTGGAGCTGGCGCGCAAGCTGCACGACCGCGGCGACGCGCGCGCGCGGGTGGAGATCGGCGAGGCCGAGGCCATCGCCCGCGAAGCGCTGGCACAGGTCCGCAGCGCGGTCACCGGCATCCGCGCCAGTGACCTGGCCGGTGAGCTGGCGTCGGCGCGGCTGCTGCTGGAGTGCCAGCAGGTCCACCTTCAATACGCACCCCCACCGGCGATGCCGGTGGATGTCGAACGTGGGCTGGCGCTGGTGCTGCGCGAGGCCGCCACCAATATCGTGCGCCACGCACAGGCAACGCAGGCACGGGTGGAGTTCATGCTGGAGGGACGCATGCTGGCGATGCAGATCCGCGACGATGGTCGTGGCGGCGTGCAGGCCGAGGGCAATGGGTTGTGCGGCATGCGCGAACGCGTGGCCGCCCTGGGTGGAAGCCTGCAGGTGCAGTCCGCAAGGGGCGAGGGTACGGTGCTGACCGTGCGCGTGCCACTGGCCGCCGCGACCACACCGCTGCCGCCAGGCGTGCCGCCGTCGCTGGTGCAGGACGGTGCCGCATGATCCGCATCCTGCTGGCCGAAGACCAGGCGATGGTACGCGGCGCACTGTCGGCGCTGCTGGGCCTGGAAGCGGATATCGAAGTGCTGGGCAGCGCCGCCGACGGCGAAACCGCGTGGCGCATGCTGCAGCAGCTGCAGCCGGACATCCTGGTGACCGACATCGAGATGCCGGGCTTGTCCGGGTTGGAGCTTGCACAGCGCATCGCGCGTCACGAGCTGCCGATCAAGGTGGTGATCGTGACCACCTTTGCCCGCGCCGGTTTCCTGCGCCGTGCGTTGGAAGCGGGCGTGCTGGGCTATCTGCTGAAGGACGCACCGGCCGAGAACCTGGCCGAGGCACTGCGCAAGGTGAAGCAGGGCATCCGCGCGATCGACCCGCAGCTGGCACTGGATGCGTGGTCGCAGGCCGATCCGCTGACCGACCGCGAGCGTCGCGTGCTGCGGCTGGCGGGCGAGGGCCGCACCGCCAGCGAGATCGCCGAACAGCTGGGGTTGTCGCACGGCACAGTGCGCAACTATCTGTCCGAGTGCATCGGCAAGCTGGGCGTGGCCAATCGCATTGAGGCGTACCGGCTGGCGCGGCAGAAAGGGTGGCTGTAGGGGCGGCCTGCCTTTCCTGGTGATGTCGTTTCCGCGACCGCGGGTGGGTGTCACTTTCTTTGCGCGCAAAGAAAGTAACCAAAGAAACGCTCCGCCGGCCGCGAGCCGGCGCGCTTCGCACGCCGGTGCCCTGCGCTCCTCGGTCCGTCGAGGGACGGTGCGGGAACTCGCTGCGCTCAGACACCCGCACCTCTTCGCCCTCGCCGGACCTGCGGTGCTCGGCTCGCTCAAGGCGGACTTGAAGGTCAAGATCAACAGCAAGAGCATCCACGCATGGCGTGGATCTACTGGGTGCAGCTGTCGCTCTTGATGTTGGGTCCGCCTTGAGCGAGCCGAGCATCGCAGGGGAATCAGGGGCGAAGAGGCGCCGGTGTTTGAGCGTAGCGAGTTCGGCGCCGTCCCCTGATTCACCGAGAAGCACAGGGCACCGGTGCGCAGCACCGGCTCGCGCTCTGGCGGCGCGTTTCTTTTGGTTACTTTTCTTTTCGCGCGAAAAGAAAAGTGACACCCCCTGCGGTCGCGGAAACGATCCGCCGGGAACTCCCGGCGAACCCGATCATCACTTCTTCCCGCGCGCCATCGCCTGGAACACCCCGTCGCGACGCACCCACAGGTGGAACAACGCCGCACCCACATGCATCAGCACCGTAGCGAACAGCACATACGCCAACAGGCTGTGCGCATTGCGCAAGGCGGCATACAACGCCGGGGTGTGCGGCACGATCGGCGGCAGGTGCAGCCCTCCCCACAACACGATCGGGTATCCGCCGGCCGACAGCATCGCCCAGCCGATCAACGGCATCGCCAGCATCAGCGCGTACAGCATCCAGTGCGAGGCCTTGGCCGCTACCCCCTGCCAGACCGGCAGGTCGGCAGGCAGCGCCGGTGGGCGATGGCGCAGCCGGTTGTACAGGCGCAGCAGCGCCAGCAACAGGATCGCGATGCCCAGCGGGCGGTGCAGGTCGATCAGCGCGGGACGCAGGTGCAGCGAGGCGACCATGGTCACGCCGATGAACAGCATGGCGACGATCATCAGCGCCATGGACCAGTGCAGCACCCGCGCCAGCAGGTTGAAGTGGCCGTTGCCGGTGCTCATCGTGCGGCCTCCTTCGGTTGCTCGACATTGCCGGCGGCGCGCTCGCGTTCACGGCGGTTGAAGGACTGCGAGTACACCGCCGAGCGGGCCGCCAGGATCGGATCATTACTGCCGCGCACCCCACTGGGCAGGATCAGCGGATCGAAGTTGATCTGGCCGCAGGCGCCTTCTTCCTGCGACTGCATGCGGTCCAGGCTGAGTACGCCCGCCACTACCTGGTCACGCGACTCGGGCCACGGTACCGACGGATCATCGATGGCATCGCCGGGCTCGGCGGTGGTCACGACCAGGTTCCAGCGTACCGGGCCGCGGGCCAGGCGCTGCTGCAGTTCCTGGCTGAGGAAATCGACGCTGGCCTGCTTGCGCGCTTCCGCATCCATCTCCACCACCGGCGCCAGCGGCTGCCAGCGCCAGCGCACCGCACGCTTCTGGCCCTGCGCATTGGTGAACCAGAAACTGTTGACGCTGTTGAAAGTGGTGTCGGCCCAGCTGCTGGTCCATGGCGCTGTCTTCGCCCACTGCTGGAACGCCTGCGCACTGGGGTATTTCGCCAGCACTGCCGCCATCTTCTGCGGGTCCGGCTTGCCGGTGGCCGGGTCAGGAATCGAGGCGCGGGTCTGCTCGTAGAACGCCTCGGCCGTGGGTACCGCGAAGAACGGGAAGCTGTTCATCGCCATGCGCCATTCCTGGCCATCATCGCTGACCATCTGCACCGCCAGGCTGCGCACGCGTGCGGTGTTGTCGGCGCCGTAGGGGTCGCCGCCACCGATCGACAGGCGGCCCATCACCGGCACACGCGTCTGCGAGAACACCCGGGCACTGGACAGGGTAGGGGCCTGCGCGCTGGGTTCGAACCAGCCGCTTACGCAGACGCCCTTGCTGTGTGCACGGCGGAAGCCCGGATGGGCCGGGCCGGTGGCCTCGATGGTGTCGGTGAAGCGCTGCGCGGTGAGGCGGTCGCCCATCCAGCCGGCCAGCCAGGCGAAGGCCAGCGCCACGGTACCCAGGATGAGCGCGATCAGCGCGATCCAGAGCAGGGGGGAATGCTTGCGCGGTGCGCCTGGCGTCTGGCCGGCACGGGTGTAGCCGAAGAGCGACATGGTCGGAGTCCTGCCTTCACGGAGCGTGTGGGTGGTCGACCCACACATCCTCGCAGAACCCTTCCAGGCCCGGTATTCAAATTTTCGTCAAGTTTGCCGGGGACGGCGTGCCGACCAAGGTCGGCACCCACCCGATCAGCTGTAACGCGCCTTCAACATCGCCCACGCCGAGCGCAGCGCCAGCGCTTCGCCACCGGCCGGACGGCCCGGGCGTTCACCGTCGTTCCAGGCGTACACGTCCAGGTGCGCCCAGCGCTGGCCGTCTTCGAGGAAGCGTTCCAGGTACAGCGCGGCGGTCACCGAGCCGGCCATGCGCGAACCGGCATTGGCCAGGTCGGCAATGCCGCTGCTCAGATAGCGCAGGTAGGGCCGCCACAGCGGCATGCGCCAGACCGGGTCACGGGTTGCGTCGCCGGCCTGCAGCCACTGCTGCGCCACCGTGTCGTCATTGCTGAAGAGCGCCGGCAGATCCGGACCCAGCGCGATGCGTGCGGCACCGGTAAGAGTGGCGAAATCCAGCACAAGGTCCGGCTTCTGCTCACCGGCGAAGGTCAGCGCATCGCACAGGATCACGCGGCCTTCGGCATCGGTGTTGTCGATCTCCACGCTCAGGCCCTTGCGGGTGGCGATCACTTCGCCCGGGCGGAACGCATCCGGACCGATCGCATTTTCCACCGCCGGCACCAGCAGGGTCAGGCGCACCGGCAGTCCGCGCGCCATCACCAGGCCGGCCAGGGCCAGCGCATGCGCGGCGCCGCCCATGTCCTTCTTCATGTTGCGCATGCCGTCGGCCGGCTTGATGTCCAGGCCGCCGGTATCGAAGCACACGCCCTTGCCGACCAGCACCAGTGCCGGGTCGGTTTCCTTGCCCCAGCGCAGCACCACCAGGCGCGGCGCGCGGTGCGACGCGCGGCCCACGGCGTGGATGGCCGGGAAGTTCTGCTTCAGCAGTTCATCGCCGGTGATCGCCTCGACCTGCGCACCATGTGCATCGGCCAGTGCACGCGCGGCGTCTTCCAGCTGCTGCGGCCCCATGTCTTCGGTCGGGGTGTTGACCCAGTCGCGCACGCGCAGGCTGGCGGCGATCAGGTCGGCCACTTCGCCGGACGGTGAGGCCACCAGCTGCGCCGGGGCGCGGTTGCGCTTGCGGTAACGGTCGAAGCGGTAGCTGCCCAAACCCCAGCCCAGCTGCAGCAGCGCCTGTTCGGCGGCAGGCAGTTCATTGGCCAGCTGCCAGACACTGCCTTCCGGCAGCGCGTGCGGCGCATGCGCATAGCTGTAGGCATCGGCGCGATCACCGACACCGATCACCGCGCCGGCCAGGCCCTCACTGCCGGGCAGCAGGGCCACGCTGTGCGCACCGGCAGTGAAACCCTGCGAGGCCAGCCAGGCCTGGGTGGCGGCCGGTTGGCCGTCCTTCCAGGCGGCGAACTGCTCGCGGTCCAGCACGTACAGCGGCAGCGCCGCGGTGGTGTCGGCGGTGAAACCAGTGATCTCGCTCATGCGTCAGGTACTCCGGGATGCGGCGGCGTCGAGGTTGGCGTCCAACCAGTCGGCCAGGCCGGTGAGGGTGTCGAACTGCAGGTCCGGCTGCAGTTTCGGATGGGTCCAGGTGGCTGCTTCGCGGTTGATCCAGCACCCGCGCAGGCCGGCGGCGATCGCCCCGGCCACGTCCATTTCGGCGTGGTCGCCGACATGCAGTACCTGTGCCGGCGCCACACCCAGTCGGGTGCAGGCGGCGTGGAAAATGCTTGCCTCCGGCTTGGCCGCGCCGTGTTCGCGCGCGCCCAGCTGGAAGGCGAAATGATGCGCCAGGCCGATCCGCTCCAGATCGGCGTTGCCGTTGCTCAGCGCTGCCACCGGCACCCGCGCGGCAATCCGCGCCAGCGCATCGATCGCATCGGGATAGCACTCGACCTGGTTGCGCGCGGCGTAGAACGCTTCGTACGCTGGCTCCAGCAGATCGAGGCTGGCGCCACTGGCGTGCAGCGCTTCGTGCAGGGTCAGCCGGCGCAGTGCGCTCAGGTCGTGATGGAGGTGCGGATGGGCGTGGTACAGGCGCTCGCGCAGTTCGCGCATTGCCGCCACCGGATACATCGCGGCGGTGGCGGGGCTGTGTTCACGCATCCACTCGTGCAGGACCAGGTCGATGCGGGCGCCAATCGGAGCGAACGGCCACAGCGTGTCGTCAAGGTCGAGAGTGATGGCTTGGACGGGGAAATTCACCCCGCCATTCTACGCCTGCCCGCGCGGGCTTTCATTCCAGCAGCCGTGCCCAGCCCTGCATGCCTTCCAGCCGTGCCAGCACCAGCTTGATGCAGACCAGCAGCGGCACCGCCAGCAGCAGGCCGATCATGCCCCAGGCCCAGCCGAACACCATCAGCGCCAGGATCAGCACCAGCGGCGACAGCTTCATGCGCCGGCCCAGCACGATCGGGGTCACCATCTGCCCTTCCAGAGTGTGCAGGGCCAGGTACGCGGCCGCCGGCAGCAGCGCCTGCAGCGGGTCGCGGAATTCCACGAAGCCCATCAGCAGCATCAGTGCCACGCCGATCAGCGGGCCGACGTACGGGGCAAAATTCAGCAGCGCAGCCACCGTGCCCCACAGCAGCGCCTCCTGCAGGCCGATGCCGAGCAGCATCAGCACGCCTGCGAACACCAGCCCGACCAGGGTGTTGATCACGCTGATGGTCAGCACGTAGCGCGAGACCTCGCGCTCGATCGACCGCAGGATGTCGGCGGTGAAGCGCTGCTGCTGGCGGTTCGGGAACAGCGCGATTGCCGCGCGCTGCAGGCTCTGCCCGTAGATCATGAAGAACAGGGTCAGCAGCACCACGGCCAGCACCGAGGCGGCAAGCCGTGGCGCGCGGGTCAGCATGCGGTACGGGTCGTCGAGCTGGGTGCGGATCACCTGCACCTTGTGGTTGCTGTCGCCGCCGGCGACGCGCGCGAAGTTCTCCGCCGCCTGGTTGGCCTGCTGCACCGGCTTGGTCAGGTCCTGCACCTGGCGGGCGACCTTGCGCAGCTGCTGCGGGGCTTCCTGCGCCCATTCCATCGCCGGGCCGATCAATTGCACCGCCAGCGAACCGGTCACGCCCAGGCCGGCGCCGAGAATCAGCAGCGCGCCCAGCGCGCGCGGAATCCACAGTTTCTGCAGCAGGCGCAGGATCGGGTTGCCGACCAGTGCGAAGAACATCGCCAGCAGCACCGGCAGGATGATGTCCTGCGCAGCCCACAGCGTGTAGCCCACCGCCAGGGTCGCCAGCACCACCAGCGACATCGGCCCGCGTGGGCGAGACGGAGGCGGCAGCGGTGCCTCCGGGTCCTGCGGATCGGCTGGTGACAGGGACAGGGAGGACTCGCTCATCGACGCATCAGCCGGAAAGGGGAGCGCATTATCCGCCGGCCGCGATCGGCGCGGCGGATTCCATGGATCAACGTTCGGACAGTTCGGTGGCGGCTTCGGCCGGGCGCGGTTCGCGCGGCTCCGGTTCTGCGGCGGGCCGTGGCGCCGCCGCTGGCGCGGGCCGTGCGGTTGATGCCGATGCGGCCGCCTGTGCCTGTTCGCTGGCGTTGTCGGCTTCTTCGGCCGCATCGTCGGCGGTAGCCGCCGCCTGCGCCGCCATCGCCGTGGCGAACGCTGCCTGCGCACTGGCGAACAGGTTCGACACTGAACCCACCATCTGCAGCCAGCGCGCACCGTTGACCTTGCCCGGCATTTCCAGCTTGCCGGCAATGAAGCCACCGGCCAGGCCCACTACCACAATGCGTAGTGGCGACCAGCCCTGGCGCCAGACCTGGCTGAGCGTGGACCAGTGGTCCTGGGTCTCGACCAGACGCACGGTCACCACCTGTTCGCAGCGCTTCACCCGCCGCTGCAGCGCACCGAACTTCATGGCTTGCCCTCTGGCAGCTGCACATCGGCATCGGGGTCGTCTTCGCTGGGCTCGTCGAACAGGCCCAGGCGGGACAGCTGGCGCCGGGTGGCGTGCATGCCGGTGTGGTGGAAGAAGTAGGACACCCGCCAGATCGCATAACCGGTGACGGCCAGGCTCAGCAGCGAGGTGATCAGCAGCGCCTGCAGCCAGCTCAGGCCCCAGCTCTGCAGCAGGGCGATGAGGGTGGCGGCCATCAGCAGCCAGGCCGACGCACCAAATACGATCGCTACCCCGGCCCAGGCCAGTGCACGGCCGAATGCGCTGCGAGCCAGCGCGAAGTCGGCCGAGGCCAACCGGCGCAGCGAACGCAGCGAGTGCTTGGCCGAGTCGGCAGCGGCACGACCGGCCGCGCCGACCTGGCGGATGCTCTCATCCAGCGGCGGGGTAGCCGCCGGATCAGGGGCTTGCGCGTTGTCTTCGCTCACGCCGCGGCTTACTTGTCGCTGCTGCCGCGGGCCAGCTTGGCGATGATCCAGCCGGCAGCGAAGGCCACGCCGAACGAGGCCAGCGGACGTTCGCGGATCAGCTCGGCGGCGCTGTCGATCAGGTCCTTGCCCTTGTCCATCAGCGCATCGACCTGCTCCTTGGCGGCGGCACCACCAAACTCGGCAGCGGCCAGGCCGGACAGCGCGCTGTCGGACAGCTCAGCCTTGACGTTGGCCTTGCCGATGCGCAGTTCGTCGGTCGCGGCTCCGGTGGCGCCCTTGATCGCACCGCCGGCGGCGCTGGCGGCCTGCTTCAGGTGGGAACCGGCTTCACCCAGGTGTTCCTTCAGGTTTTCGGTATTGGTGGGGCTCATCGAATCACTCCTGTTGCGATGGGGGAACGGGCGTCGGCGGTGCCGACCTGGACGGACAGCAATAGCATTGCCGGGGTATAGGGGGTGTTACGGCAGGGCGATCAGCGCATCACGAGCTGGCCCTGCTGCTGGCCATTGTTGCGCAGCACGCGCACCACCAGGGTCGGCGGGCGCTGCTGGAAATTGGCACGCCAGCTGGCCAGGTCGGCGAATTCGCCCACGGTGGCGTCGGTGATGATGTCGCCCTGCTGCAGGCCGTTGCTGGCGGCGCGGCTGCCGCGCTTGACCTCGCTGACCAGCACGCCGCCGACGCCAGACTGCCGCAGTGACTCGGGCAGGTCGACGAAGGTCGCACCGGTCAGGCGCGGGTCCAGGCTCTCACCGGTGACCGCGCGCGCCTGTTCCTTCAGCGTCGCCTTGATCTGCAGTGGCTTGCCTTCACGGCGTACGTCCAGCGTCATCGCGCTGCCGACGGCCGCCAGGCCTTCCACGTTGTGCAGGGCCTCGGCGCTGTCCACGCGCTGGCCGTTGGCCGACACCACCACGTCGCCCGGCTTCAGCCCGGCTGCGGCGGCGGCCGAACCGGCCAGCACGCGGGTGATCAGCGCACCGCGGGTTTCGCCCAGGCCCAGGCCCTGCGCGATCTGCGCGGTCAGGTTCTGGCTTTCCACGCCCAGCGTGCCGCGCACCACCACGCCGTGCTTGACCAGCTGGTCGACCACGCTGCGCGCCAGGTTGGAAGGAATCGCCAGGCCCAGGCCGATGTTGCCGGCCATGCTGCCCTGCGGATTGAAGCTGGCGGTATTGATGCCGACCAGCTGGCCCTGCAGGTCGACCAGCGCGCCACCGGAGTTGCCCGGATTGATCGACGCATCGGTCTGGATGAAGTTCTGGTAGCCCAGCCCGCGGATGCCGCTGCGGCCCACCGCCGAGACGATGCCGGACGTGACCGTCTGGCTGAAGCCGAACGGGTTGCCGATGGCCACCACGAAGTCGCCTACGCGCAGCTGGTCGCTGTTGCCGAGCTTGATGTCGGTCAGGTTCTGCGCCGGAATGCGGATCAGCGCGATGTCGGTATCGCGGTCCGAACCGAGGAACTCGGCCTTGACCGTGCGCCCGTCCGCCAGTGTCACCTGGACGTCATCGGCGTTGTCGATGACATGGTGGTTGGTCAGCACCAGCCCCTCCTTGGCGTCGATGATCACGCCCGAGCCCAGCGATTCGTTGATGCGTTCCTGTGGGATATCCGGGAACAGGCGGCGGAAGAACGGGTCGTTGAAGAAGGGGTTGCGCACGCGCACCACTTGCTTGGTATTGACACTGACCACCGCCGGCATTGCCTTTTCCAGCATCGGTGCCAGCGACGGTACCGCCTGACCGGCCACCGAAGCCGGCAAGGCCGCCGTGGTCGGCAACACCGCCGGCAGCGGCGCGGCGTCGGCACGGTTGTCCAGGTGGGCATTGATGCCGGTGGCAACGAAGCCACCGAAGGCGGCGGCGATTGCGAGCGTGAGCAGGGTGGGAAGCGGTCGCATGGGAGTCGGTTCGCTGGCGTGGGTGGGGGCTGTTCGGGCCTACGGTAAAACAAGCTGAATGAGTGTGTCGCGATCTGGATAAATGCGCCATGAAAACGGGGGCCTCGAAGGTGGGAGCGCGGGGGCCAAAAGCGCGGTTGTGGTGACACCCGGGCAGGTGATGGGTGCGCCACTCAAGGCCAACGCGCGCCGCACTGGCACAGGCGGATACTTGCGCAGTTCCGCGCAGGCGGGTGCCGCAATGCGCCACGACGGATGCCGGACGCTGCGTCCGTGCATGTGCGCGCGACGACGGCCAGACAATGCTGGGTTCGCGTGGCGCAGTACTGAAAAAAAGGGGTTTGCTGCGAACCGCAGGTGGCAACGGGGGCTGCTGCGTACACCATCGGCGTCGCAACAGATGCGATTGCTGGCACATGCCCCGTTCCACGATCGTCAATGTCGGTATAGCATCGCCCCGTTTTGATACTTAAGGCCCGCAGGAGGGCAACATGAGCAACGGTAATGGTGTGTCGGTCGTGACCGACGCTGTCGAGAACGTGAAAGAAACCGCCACCAACGTCGGCGAGACCATCGCCCACGCCGCCGAAGACGCAGTGAAGTCGGTCAAGAAGACCGTCAAGCGCGCCAGCAAGGCTGCCGGTACCCGCGTTGCCAAGGCCAAGAAGGCCGTGGCCAAGGTCGAGAAGACCGTTGCCAAGAAGGCCGAGAAGGCTGCCAAGTCGGTTGGCAAGACAGTTGCCAACGCCAAGAAGAAGCTGGAAGCGGCCAAGAAGAACGCCAAGGCCGAAGCTGCTGCCCTGAAGAAGGAAGTGGCGAAGAAGAAGGCGGCTGCGGGCAAGGCCGTGACCAAGAAGGCCGCCGCTGCCAAGAAGACCACCAAGGCCGCCACCAAGGCTGCCGGCAAGAAGGTCGCCACCGTGAAGAAGGCCGCCACCAAGAAGGCTGCTGTCGCGAAGAAGACCGTTGCCAAGAAGACCACGGCCGCCAAGAAGGTGGTTGGCAAGAAGGTCGCCACCGCCAAGAAGGCTGTGGCCAAGAAGACCGTCGCCGCCAAGAAGGTTGCCGGCAAGAAGGCAGTGGCTGCGAAGAAGGTTGTCGGCAAGAAGGTTGCCGCCACCAGGAAGGTCGCCACCAAGAAGACCGCCGCCGCCAAGAAGGTTGTCGGCAAGAAGGCTGCCGTCGCCAAGAAGGCCGTTGCCAGGAAGACCACTGCTGCCAAGAAGGCTGTCGGCAAGAAGGTCGCTGCGACCAAGAAGGTCGTCGCCAAGAAGGCTGCACCGCTGAAGAAGGTCGCCGCCAAGAAGGCTCCGGCCAAGAAGGCTGTTGCCAGGAAGGCCCCGGCCAAGGCCGTGCGCAAGGTCGCCAAGCGCAAGTAATCGCGCCGTGACCGAAGGCCCTGCCGCCCACCGGGTGGTGGGGCCTTTCGCGTTTTCGGGGCGCGGTCTGGGGCAAGATGCAGATTCTTCCCGCCGGAGCCCCAGCATGCGCGGTATCGATTTCAGTTCCTGGCAGGGCGTGCTGTCCACGTTGGCCGGCCTGGTCCTGATCACCCTGCTGGGCGTGGGCATCCGCCTGCTGGTGATGCAGACCCTGCAGCAGCGTCGCGAGCGCGAGAACCGGCAGATCAACGAGCGGCTGCGCACACTGATGGCGGCCTACAAGACCCTGGGCGGTTCATTCACTGGTGAACTGGGCGTGGATCCCAGCCATCGCCGTGATCTGCGCCAGCGCGAAGCGGCCGAAGGCATCGCCGAACCGCGTTCAGATCGAACGCGCCGCATCCGCGATGCGGTCGAGGCCGCGCTCTCGGACATCCTGTTGCTGGGCACCGACGAACAGGTGCGGCTGGCCGCGCGCGCTGCCAACGAACTGGCACAGGGGCGACCGGTGCATACCCACGAACTGGTGGTCTCGCTGCGCGACTTCGTGCGCGAAGCGCTGGACCTGGCGCCGATTCCTCCCGACCTGCGGATTCCGCCGCAGGGGCCGACCCGCCCCGCTGCCAGTGGTGGCGGCAAGGGGCGCAACGATGGCGATGCCAAGGGCGGCCGTGCGGGTGGTGGCGGAGGTGGGGGCGGCGGAATGGGCGCTGGCATGGGCGGCATGGGCCTCGGTGCCGGCGCCGCACTGGGCGCCGGCCATGCCGCTGCCAGCGATGAAACGGACGCGCGCTGAGCACGTCCGCCGGGTTCAGCGGGTCAGCTCGTAGATCGGCACGAAGCCGCCGTAGATCATCCGCGCACCGTCAAACGGCATCGGATTCTTCGTTGGATCAAACCGCGGGTCTTCCATCATCTTCTTCATACCGGCGTCGCGGGTCGATTTGTCGGGCCATTCGATCCAGGAAAACACCACCGTCTCGTCCGGCGTGGCTTTCACCGCGCCGAAGAAATCGGTGGTCTTGCCGTGCGGCACGTCATCGCCCCAGCACTCCACCACGCGCAGTGCGCCGTACTCGATGAAGACCGGATCTCCTGTGCGTGCATGGGCGAGGAACTTCTCCTTGTTGGCGGTGGGAACCGCCAGGACGAAACCATCGATGTAGCTCATTGCCAGCCTCCGGATGGACCGTGCCACATGCACGGCCTTCAAGTACACGACGAACCAGCGCGGCGGGGATCGACATCCCGCGTACGCCTGTTCAGCCCGGGCCACCCGGGAGCGGGGCCAGCGCCGTATCCGGTGGCTGCTGGCCGGCCAGGTGGCGCACGAAGTAGTCCCACATGCGGTGCGTATAGGTGGCGTCGTTGCGGAACAGTTCGTGGTCCTGTCGAGCCAGGTACAGCAGGTCGTAGCGACGCTGGGCCTTGTTCAGGGCCGCGGCCAGCTGCAGGGTCAGCGCGGGTGGCGCGTTCTCGTCCAGTTCGCCATAGACCAGCAGCAGATGCCCGCGCAGGTTGCTGGCCAGCGCCGCATTGTCGAGACCGGCAAAGGGGGCCGGCACGCCATCGGCCATGGCTGTAGCTGGCACCACGCCACCGAACAGCCGGTCCATGCCGTGCAGGGCGCCGCCGTACATGCCCTGGAAATTGTGGCTGCCGGCCGAGGCCACGGCCACCCTGTAGAACGCGGGGTAGCGCAGCAGGGCACGCGCCGCGCTGTAGCCGCCGAACGAATGCCCATAGATGCCGACCCGCTGCAGGTCGATACCCTGGTAGCGTTCGCCCAACTGGCGCAGTGCGGCCACATGGTCATCGAGCTGTACATCGGCGCCGTGCAGGAAGCTGCTGTCATGGAATGCCTTGTCGCGGCCGCCGGTGCCGCGGGCATCGATGCTGACCACCACGAAGCCGAGCTCGGCGAGGCTGGCGCGGGATACCGGGTTCTGCGCCGAGACCGCTTCGGCATAGGTGACCGGCGCATTGCTGATGAAAGCACCGCCGTACATCGCGTCGATCACCGGGAAGCTGCCGTCATCGCGATAGTCGCGGGGCAGGTAGATGGTGGCGAAGATCGGCGTGCGCCCGTCGGCGGCCAGCAGCCGCTCGCGCCGTGGCGGCCGCCAGCCAGCAGTGACGACCGCCTGCGTATCCGCAGCCTCCAGCACCATCACTTCGCGGCCATCGTCGCTGGCGCGCAGCACCGTGCGTGGCGGCTGCGTGAGGCTGGACACCGTATCCACCAGGTAGCCACCGCCGGGTGACAGCGCTTGCGGTGCACGTCCACCGAACAGCATGCCGGTGCCCGCATCAACCAGGTGGTCGTCGCCATCGGCGGCCAGGCGCTGCACCGCTCCGCCGTGCAGCGGTACCCGGTACAGGCCACGCACGTAGGGATCGCCGCCCTCGACACCGCCGGCACTGAAGTATGCCCAATCGCCTGCGCTGTCCACGCCGAGCAGGTCCCGCACCGCCCACCGGCCGCCGGTGAGCTGGCCCATCACCTTGCCGTCGGACAGGCGCACCCGGTACAGATGGCCCCAGCCATCGCGCTGCGAGAACCACACGGCGGTGTCCCGGCCGGGCAGGATTGCCACCGCTGGCCGGTTGTAGGAATACACGTTGAGCTGCAGGCGGGTATCACTGGACTCCTCCAGCACGGTGCGCAGCGCACCGCTGCCGGCGTCGATCTCTACCAGGCGCAGGCGCCGTGGCATGCCGAAGTGCGCCATCGCGGCGTACAACCGGCCACCGTCCCAGCCCAGGATGCCCGCCTCGCTCAGGATGTTCCAGCCCTCGGGCAGGGTGATGTCCTGCTGCCGGCCGCTGCGTACATCGACGATGTACAGGCTGTCGCGCACCTGCTGTGCATCGCCCAGTACCCCCAGCTTCACGGTGTGCACGCGTGGGCGCGCGCTGTTGGCCGGCGTGCTTTCCAGATAGGGGTAGTCCTGCAGCGCACGCTCGTCGTAGCGGATGCCGGCCACGTAGCGGCCATCCGGTGACCAGCCGACCGCAAACGGCCGCACCGGCATCCGGCCCTGGCGGCGCGGAATGCCGCGGAGGGTGAAGTCCGGCAGTACGCCATAACCATGACCGGGTTCGCCGCCGGTGGTCAGTGCCCGTGCCGCCGTTCCGGGCGACTGCAGCCACAGATTGTGGTCGCGCACCTGCAGCCAGGCATCGCCAGCGGGCGAAAGCAACGCATCTGCCGGCGGCATCGCATCCTGCGACGGCGCGCATTGCCAGCGCGGCCACCGGCAATCGATCGGCGCCTCGCCGCTGAATCGCAGGCGCAGGCCATCGTCGGTTGCCTGCACGCTGGCCAGTCGCAGGCGTGGCCCGCTGGCACCGAAGGGCGCCACCGCGCTGTCCAGTGCGGCGGGCTCGAACAGGACCTCGCCAGTTGCCTGTAGCGGGTCGACCAGTACCGCCTGGCGTCGACCGCGTGCATCCTCGCGCTCATACCAGAAGCGGCCATCGGCCAGCCAGTTCGGCACGACCGAGGCATTGCGCAATGCACCGCGCAGGTGGCTGTCGTGCACGCGCTCGGCGCGCTGGTAATCAGAAGGCTGCAGTGGCTGAGCCGATACAGTGGAACACCCGTCGATGAAGGCGAGGACGACAGCGCAGAGCGGGAACCGCAGCGGGGCAGGCACGTGCAAGGCAACCTCCTGTTGCAAGGGTCAGCGGAACTCGAATGCACGCGCGCCGCGCGCGTATGCCAGATACAGCCTGAATCAAGCCAAAAAATTCAGCAATGCGAAGGCTGCTGTTTTCAGGGAGCGTTGTGGCGAATAACGGAGAATTTACATTCCCGATGCGATGGCGCCCTGGCGCTGCTGCACACCATAAGAAAGTAAAGGTGTACCCCCATGAAGAATTCGCTGATTGCTCTGGCCCTGGCCGCTGCCCTGCCGTTCACCGCCTCGGCTGCTGAGAACCTGTCCTACAACTACGCCGAAGCCAACTACGCCAAGACCGACAACGACGCGTTCAAGTCCGACGGTTGGGGTGTGAAGGGTTCGTACGGCTTCCTGCCGAACTTCCACGCTTTCGGTGAGTACAGCCGTCAGGAATTCGACCACACCAACGTCAAGCTGGACCAGTGGAAGATCGGTGCAGGCTACAACGTTGAAATCGCTCCGAGCACCGACTTCGTTGCCCGCGTTGCCTATCAGAAGCTCGACCAGAAGCATGGCCTGGACTTCAACGGCTACAGCGCTGAAGCCGGTATCCGCACTGCCTTCGGCGCCCACGCCGAGGTCTACGGCATGGTTGGCTACGAAGACTACGCCAAGAAGCACGGCGTGAATCCGGAAGGCCAGTGGTACGGCCGCCTGGGTGGCCAGGTCAAGCTGAACCAGAACTGGGGCCTGAACGGCGAACTGAAGATGAACCGCGACGGCGACAAGGAATACACCGTCGGCCCGCGCTTCAGCTGGTAACTGCTGTTCCGGCGCGCCTGCGCGCTGGAGGCGTCTCGACAGGCCCGGCTCTTGCCGGGCCTGTTGCGTTTGTGGCGGCGCGAAACAAAATGCCGTCTGACTGGTGGCGCACGCGGGCCGAGCATTGCAAGGAATTGGATTCCGCCGCTGCGGGCACCGGCCTACGGTGGATGTTCCATGTTGCCTGGACAGGCCGCGATGCCACCGACACTCCCGCCCCTGCGGCCTGATCGGCCACGACGCCTGGCGCTGCTGGATCCGCACCCGGTACTTCGGTTGGGCGTGGAAGTTCTGCTCCGCCAACACAGTGGTGTGCAGGTGCGCGTGAGCCTGTCCAACGAGGCGCACCTGCTGCAGCTGCTGGAGCGCAGCCCGAGGTGTGTCGACCTGCTGCTGATCGATGCGCTGCCGATGGGCGACCTGGGCGATGGATTGGCCCTGCTGCGCGTGCTGTCGCAGCGCTGGCCGGCGCTGCCGGTGCTGGTGCTCTCGGCGCACTGCAACGCCAGTACGGTGACCACCGCGATGCGAGCCGGCGCGCGCGGCTTCCTGTCCAAGTCGATGCCACCGGAGACGTTGCTGCGCGCCATTGACGTGGTCGCTCGCGGAGGGCGCTTCGTGCCACCGGAACTACGCGAGGAGCTGAAGCTGCCACGCACACGCCGGGTATCTGCACCGGTGCTGACGCCGCTGAGCCAGCGCGAGCGTGAAGTGCTCGGGTTGGTGCTGAAGGGCGTCAGCACCAGTGAAATGGCCCTGCGCTCAGGGCGCTCGGCCAGCACCATCAGCTCGCAGAAGACGTCGGCCTACCGCAAGCTCGGCATCCGCGGGGATGGTGACCTGTTCCGCTTCCGCCACCTGCTCGAATGCGGCTGAGCGGCCTTACTCGCCCTGGTACTGCTTCTCTTCCACCAGCGCCGAACCGGCCACGCGGTTGATCTCGTTCTTCACCTGCACGCGCTCGCCATTGGTGCCATAGACACCGCGTGCCAGCTGGATGAACGCATCGTCGAACTCCTGGGCCGCTTCCTTGTCGCGCAGCTGGTCCTGGATGTCCCACATGCGTTCGTTGATCGCCTTCAGCTGCTGCTTCAGCGCGTCCAATGCCGGCTGCGCCTGCAGCTGCTGCTGCAGCAAGGGCAACAGGCCATCCAGTTCGGTGCGCACGTTGGCCAGCTTGGCAGCATCGTCGATGCGCTCGGCCTTGATCTCGAGAATGGTGATCTTGTCGATCAGCTCGCCGATCGATACCGGGGTCAGGATGGCGTCCACGTGGTTGGTTCCTGGAAACAAGGCGCCATGATACCGCGCGGCTGGCACGTAGCCTCCATCCACGGGATTTACGCCGAATTTGCGCTGCAGGCCGGGCAGCGCCCTCGATCCGTTACGGCGGCGCCCCCGACACTGCCGTCCCGGCGGCGCGATCGCCTTCGACGAGGAACACAGTGCAGTGAACAGCAAGGAGACGATGGCGGCGCTGGTGGCCGCCCTGGCAGGGCTGCTCGGGATCGGCAGCGCGCAGGCACAGGTGCAGGCCAGTGGCAGTGCTGCATTGACCAGCGACTACGTGTGGCGTGGCAGCTCGCAGAGCGATGGCGACCCGGCGGTGCAGGCCGGCGCGAAGGTCTCGATCCCGTCGGGATGGTACGCCAGCGTGTGGGGTTCGAACGTTTCGTTCAAACCGGACAATGGCGCGCGCAGCGAGTTCGACCTGGTGGCCGGCTGGTCCGGCGCACTGGCGCCGGCCTGGAACCTGGATGCGAACCTGACCCGCTACGTGTACCCGGGCAGCGGCCGCACGCTGGACTGGACCGAACTCAACACCACGTTGACCTGGAAGCAGCGTGCCTGGCTGCAGGTCGCCCATTCCAGCGATGCACTGGCCGGTGGCCATCGCGGCACCTATGCCCAGCTGGGTGTGCGTGTGCCGCTGCACGAACGCGTCCGCCTGGAAGCGGCGGTGGGCCAGTACTGGCTGGCCACCGCGCAGGGCCCGGACTACCTGCATGGCCAGCTCAGTGCCATTGCCACGCTGGCCCCGGCATGGGAGCTGCGTGCCACCGTGCACGACACCGACAGTGCGGCCAAGCGCCTGTTCCCGGGTAACGCCGGTGGACGCTGGGAGCTGGCGCTGCAGGGCAGTTTCTAATTCGACGATGCCGCCTGGCGCGCACGCAGCGCGCCGGGCAGCCACAGCAGCAGGGCCAGCACGGCTACGGCGGCACCGGCCACGCAGACACCGGTCCAGCCGAAGCGCTGGTAGACCTGTGCAGACAGCAACGAGCCCAGCGAGCCGCCGATGAAATAGCCGGTCATGTAGCCGGCATTGAGGCGGTTGCGTGCCGCAGGCTGCAGCGCATAGATCAGGTTCTGGTTGCTGACATGCAGCAGCTGCGCGGCCAGGTCCAGCACCACCACGCCGACCAGCAGCGCCAGCAGCGAGTGGGCCGACAGCCCCAGTGGCAGCCACGACAGCAGCAACAGCGCCAGTGCAATGGCGGTGGCACGTCCGGTCTGGCCACGGTCGGACATGCGACCAGCCAGACCCGCCGCCAGCGTCCCGGCCGCACCGACCAGCCCGAACAGGCCGATGGTGGCGTCGCTGTAGGCGTACGGCGGTTGTGCCAGCAGGAATGCGAGCGGGGTCCAGAAGATCGCGAACATGGCGAAGCTGCAGGCCCCCAGCAGCGTGCGCTGGCGCAGCACCGGTTCCCGCACGAACAGCTCGCCGATGGAGCGCAGCAATGCGAAATAGCCAAGGCCGGCGCTGTGGTGGAATCGCGGCAGGCCGCGCTGCAATGCCAGTGCGGTCAGCACCAGGGTGGCAGCGGCGATCGCGTACACCAGGCGCCAGTCGCCCAGGCTGGAAAGCAGGCCGGCCACGGTGCGCGCCAGCAGGATGCCCAGCAGCAGGCCACTCATCAATGTTCCGACCACGCGGCCACGATGTTCCGGCGCGGCCAGCGTGGCGGCGAACGGCACCAGCACCTGGGCCACCACCGAAAACAGGCCGGTGATCGCGGTGCCCACCAGCAACCAGGTCAGCGACGGTGCGCAGGCACTGATCACCAGTCCGCCCGCCGACAGCAGGCTCATCACCACGATCAGGCGGCGGCGTTCGAACAGGTCACCCAGCGGCACCAGCAGGATCAAGCCGGCGGCATAGCTCAGCTGCGCGGCGGTAACCACCATGCCGACCTGGCCGAACGGCACGCCGAAGGCGTCGGCGATGGTGTGCAGCAGCGGTTGCGCGTAGTAGTTGCTGGCCACGGCCACGCCGGTGGCGACCGACATCAGGAGCACCTGCCAACGGTGCAGAGGGGGAAGGGACGGGCTCACGCGATGTTCCAGGAAGCGGGGGGGCACAGTGTCCGCCTGCTGCGATCATGATGGAAATGAATCATCATCATCCATGCCATCTGAAAACAAGATAGTTGTATGAACCTCAAGCAGCTCGAGTTCGCCGTGGCGCTGGCCGAGGAGGGCAATTTCACCCGTGCCGCCGAGCGCTGCCACGTGGTGCAGTCCGCGCTCAGCCACCAGATCGCCCATCTTGAACAGGAACTGGGTGCCACGCTGTTCGAGCGCCTGCCGCGCCAGGTGCGGGCCACCGCCGCCGGCGAGGCGTTGCTGGTGCACGCACGCCAGGTGCTGGCCAGCCTGCGCCACCTGCGCGCCGACGTGGCCGCCGTCAGTGGCGAAGTGCGTGGGTTGCTGGCCATCGGGCAGATTTCCTCGCTGACCGGAATCGACGTTGTGGCGATGCTGGCGGCCTTCCAGCGCGTGCACCCGCAGGTGGAGTTCCAGTTGCGCGTGGACAAGAGCGAGGACCTGATCGCGCAGGTACAGTCGCGCGCGCTGGATGTGGCACTGGTCGGCCTGGCGCCTTCGGCAGCGCTGTACGGTGTCTGCCATCAGGTGCTGCAGGAGGAGGATCTGGTGGCGGTACTGGCGCCATCGCACCGGCTGGCCGGGCGCAAGCGGCTGCCATTGGCCGCACTGCAGGATGAAGCACTGGTCGACTTCCCGCGCGGCACCGGCGCACGCCGGCAGACCGATGATGCTTTTGCCGCAGCCGGACTGCCGCACACGGTCCGTTTCGAGGTCAACCTGATGGAACTGGTCGAGCGCTTCGTCCGCCATGGGTTGGCGGTCGGCATCGTGCCGGCATTGATCGCCGATGGGTTTCAGGGCGTGGTGCAGATTCCGCTGCAGCCGACCCCGACCCGGCGCGTGCACCTAGTCTGGCAGCGCCTGCCGACACCAGCGGCGCGGGCGTTCGTCGACGCCGTGCTCAACCGCGCAGGCGCAGGCTCAGGCCCTTGAGGAAGTTGCGCAGCATCTGGTCCAGGCAACGCCGGTAGTTGGCGTGCCCGGGTTGGCGGAACAGCGCGCCCACTTCCGACTTGGAGACATTGAAACCTGCGCTGGCAAAGATCTCCATCAGGTCCACGTCGCGCAGCTGGAACGCCACGCGCAGCTTCTTCAGCACCAGGTTGTTGTCGATGCGGGTCTCCACTGCGCGCTGCGGCTGGCTCTCGTCGCGGCCACGCAGGTGCACGATCAGGCCGTCGAGGAAGTGCGCCAGCGCGCTGTCGTTCATCGCCTCGAAACCGGCTTCGTCCTCGCGGCGCAGCCAGGCCTTCACCTGCCCGGTATCCACGGCAAAGGCCGGGTCGGCCATCTGGCACAGGGCGACCACGTGCTGGTCACCCAGGTCCAGGGAGTAGCGCACGCTGCGCAGGACATCATTGTTGATCATGGCCCAATTGTACCGGCCCCTGGCGTGTCACCGGACTGTCATCGAACTGCAGCATCGTGAGCACTCGTTCGCTGGGACCCTTGCATGCGCCGGTATCTGTTTTCCGCACTACTGCTCGCCGGCAGCTTCGCTGCCTTCGCCCAGGACCGCTTCGTACCCGTCGAGCGGCGCCTCAGTGCATCCCAACTGGCCGAGGTCGGGCTCAGCCCAGCGCAGTTGCAGGCGTTGAACCGGGTACTGCGCGAGGCAGAGAGCACGACCGCTGCGTCGACGGCAGCGGTGGCCCCGGTCGCTGCGCCGCTGCCTGCCAATGTGCCGGCACCGGCAGCAATGCATCTGGGCCTGGATGACGAACCGGTCAGTGCCCGTGTAGTCGGAGAGGTCGCAGGCTGGCAGCCCGGCACGCTGTTCACTCTTGATAACGGTCAGCAATGGCAGGTGATGAAGGGACAGATGAAGCTGCGCAAGGTGTTGCAGTCGCCGCAGATCGCCGTTGTTCCTGGAATTGCCGGGCGCTGGTTCCTGCAGGTCGACGAAGACCTGCCCAAGGCCAGAGTGTTTCGCGTGCGTTGAGCCGGGGGGACGGCTGGACGGCGGGCAACTCAGGACGGGCCGGGAATGCCAGAATGGGCGTCCGGTTTTTCCCCCCTGGAGTTGCCTGATGACCCGCACTGTCCTGATTACCGGCGCCACGTCCGGCTTCGGCGCCGCCGCCGTCCACCGCTTCGCCCAGGCCGGCTGGAAAGTGATCGCCACGGGCCGCCGCAGCGAACGCCTGCAGCCGCTGGTCGAGCGCTACGGCAAGGACGTGGTGCACGCCGCCGCCTTCGACATCCGCGATGCGGTGGCGATGGAGGCGGCCCTGCTGGCGCTGCCGCCGGCCTTTGGCGAGATCGACCTGCTGGTCAACAACGCTGGCCTGGCGCAGGGCACCGCGCCGGCACAGAGCGCCACGCTGTCGGACTGGACCACGATGATCGACACCAACATCACCGCGCTGGTGACCCTGACCCACCGGCTGCTGCCGCAGCTGGTGGAGCGCAAGGGCGCGATCATCAACATCTCGTCGGTGGCCGGCGTCTACCCGTACCCGGGTGGCAACGCCTACGGTGGCACCAAGGCCTTCGTCAGCCAGTTCTCGCTGGGCCTGCGTTCGGACCTGCACGGCACCGGCGTGCGCGTGACCACGATCGAGCCGGGCATGGCCGAAACCGAATTCACCGTGGTACGTACCCATGGCGACCAGAACGCCTCGGACAAGCTCTACAGCGGCGCCAACCCGATGACCGCCGAAGACATCGCCGAGCAGATCTTCTGGGTGGCCAGCCTGCCGCCGCACCTGAACATCAACCGGCTGGAGCTGATGCCGGTCAGCCAGTCGTTTGCCGGATTCCAGGTCGCCCGCGAGGGCTGACCGGAGTTGTATCGCTTTTTGCAGAGTCGAGCATGGCTCGACTCTACAGAAACAAGAAAGCCGGGCACTGCCCGGCTTTTTCATTCACATCGGCAGGCTTACTGCGCCTTGATCGCCATCGCCTGCAGGCCGGTGCCATCCAGCTTCTGCTTGGCTTCGGACAACTCGCCGGCACTGCCGTACGGGCCCATGCGCACGCGGTACACGGTCTTGCCGTTGATCTGCGCCGACTCCACGCGTGCCGCCAGGCCCATCATGGCGAGCTTGGCCTTGGTGGCTTCGGCGTCACCGGAAGCCCCAAAGGCTCCTGCCTGCAGGATGTAGCGGGCG